>CBIHPU010000060.1:0-11204 GCA_966211935.1 uncultured bacterium
TTGCTTGCTTCAACAGCAGATGATTTTATCGATGTGATAAGCAGATGTATCAATGACAGAAATTTTTGCATTCAGTTAGGCAGAAACGCGCGTCAACTAGTAGAAGAGCGTTATGATAATCTTGCCATTTGCAGTCGGCTGACAGAGTTTTACACAGAGTTAGTGAAGAAGTGAGGGAGTGAAGTTCAGTATGAAGTACTGTTCAGACAACAGCACTTTGTTCTTCCGTGATCTCCGGATTATTTTCTTTGGATAAATTAGTTACAGTCGAATTCGAAACTTCTTTTCTGTAAACGTGAAACAGCAGATAAAGACATCCTGCAAATAAAAAGAAAGCTCCTGTCTGGTGCAACACGCCCAGCAAGACTGGAACGTGATCAATCAAAGTAAAAACTCCGAGCATGAACTGAATTGTTGTGCCGTAGATCAGGAACGATATTCCGCGATGCACTTTTTTATTCAGCGTCAGTTTATTTGAGCGCCACCACAACAATGCAACCATCGTAACCACCACAAACGCGAAAGTTCTGTGAACGAACTGAACTCCCGCGCCATTCTCAAAAAAGTTTTTTACAAATGAATCACTAACTAAGATACTTTCCGATGGAAACCATTCACTTCCCATTTTTGGCCAGGTCGGAAAAAGTAATCCCGCTTTTAATCCCGCTACAAACGCTCCGAAAACAATTTGAGCGATCAGCACCACAAAAAGCGTCAGCGCAACAGGGCGTAATGGCTTGTGATGTGTTTCATCTGAATTAACAGTACTGTTTTCATGAATAAGTTGCAGCGCGAACCAGAATGTAAAGGCAAAAACCGTAAAGGCGCTCATGAGGTGTATAGCAAGACGATAATGACTCACTGCGGGATTATCAACCAGCCCGCTCTTAACCATCCACCATCCTATAAGTCCCTGGGCGGCTCCGAGAAAAAAAAGAAACAATGATTTATAAAGCAATTGCCCCTTTAATTTTTTCCTGAACAGAAAATAGATAAAACCTCCAATAAAAGCGCCGGATAAAATTCCACGACCGATAAAGCGATGCAACCATTCCCAGAAGTAAATTGATTTGAACTCCTCTTTGGTCATGTTAAAATTTATTTTCAGGAACTCAGGACTCTGCTGATAACGTGAAAACTCTTCAGACCATTGCGCGTCAGTCAGTGGCGGCAATCCACCGGTAATACTCCAGTGCGTAATGGAGAGGCCCGAATGCGTAAGTCGTGTTATACAACCCACTACAACCATTATGTAAACAATAAAACAACCACTCAGTAGCCACAATATCAGTCCGCGGTTTTTTGTTGCGTTTAGCATTCAGAAAAATTTCGTCAAAGTTAATAGTTTGTTGGGATGAAATTCACGTGGTCTGATGTTAATATTGCTATTTTTAGCATCATGGTTTTTACTTGTTCACGAATAAGCTGGTTGATTTTTCCAGTATTTATTTTTCCCGAAGTTTTTCTTCCGCAAAGTTTTTCGGTTGGTTCTCCGCTCGCTGCGGTAGAAGCAAAGAACGCTGTTATTTCACCTTATAAAAGCGGCTCTTCCAAATATTTTCTCCTCTCAGATGCTGGGGTGAGTTCTGATCCGCGCGTTTATCTTTTCTCAGTTGTAGGAACAATGCTCAAGGGCGAAGACCTTTATCTTCCTGATGAGGTTAAAGACAAGGGGCAATTTTATGATGTAATTGCTACTGCGGAAAAGATCTTTTACTTAAAAACGAATTATTCCAGGACAGATAAAAAAAAGTCGCTCTATGCTCATCCGGTTACCTGGCAAATTCAGGTTGATCCTGCTGCCGTTGAGGTCGCGTCGATCCCTGCGGAGAAAGAGAATCGATCGGGAGATTTTGGTGTGAATGTTTCCGCAAATGGAAAATTCATTGTCGTATTCTCCCAATATCCTTCTGAAAAAGATGCGAAAGAGAAGTTTTCTATTACTGTACTGGACGAGCTGATGGTGAAAAAATGGAGCAGGGAGTTCGAATTTCCTCTCAGTGATAATAGAGATTTTTTTAATGATGTTTACATTTCAGACAAGGGTAATGTTTTTATTATGAAGCGGGTTGATGCAGTGAATTTTTCCGGGTACGTGGTTAATGAAGCGACAAACGAATTAAAAGAATGCAGGCTTGATCTTCCGGATGGAAAGAAGATCATGAATTTTAAAATTATTTTTAATGATAAGGAGGAAGCTGTAATAAGTGGATTTTATACTGCTTCTGCAGACATCAGAAAAGATCCTTCGTTTGATGGAACTTATTTTTTCGCTGTTTCCACTGATGGAAAAGTATTGTCACAGAATATAAATTCATTTGACGCGAAACTTTACGATCTGAAGATCCGTTACCTTCTTCCTTTGAAAGACGGTAAATTTTTATTGGCCGCGGAAGAATCAAAGCGTGAAGGAGCAGTTGTAAATATCCAGTATGTAAATGGGAGTGCGCATTTATTTATGCTGGATTCTGCAGGAAAGGAGAAATGGAAAGCGACTATCGATAAAAAAGCAACTTCTTATGATGACGCCGGAATGTATTCATCATTTGGTTTGTACGAAGTGGAGGATAAATTTTTTGTTTTCTTTAATGATCAGCAGGCGAAATACAGCTCCGTAAAGGGTAAGGTTCCGTTTATGATTTCAATCAGTACGGATGGATCACAGGAAAAACCGGTTTCACTTTTAAGTGATAAGATTGGGGGGAACGGGGAGATCATGCTTTTATCATCCGCGGGAATATCTGATGACGGTACCATTTATTTTATCGGTACCAGCAAAGAAAGTTTTTTTCCTCTCAAAATAGAACTCGATGACGAGTGATTCTTTTTTCATCATGAAAAACCAATTGTTCGATTAGAACTGAAACGCTTATGGCGCGACAGAAAATAAGATATAGACATGAAACCTCTCCTCATTACACAGTGCCTGCAAAATGATTTTGTGCAGTTGCTTGACAAATTCGATCCATTGCCAAATGCATTGCATATAGGTTACAAGGAAGCTCTTCGCCTTGTTGGTGAGCGTCCGCAGGATGGGCCTGTCAATACTTTAATGAAATGGGCTTACAAAGAGGACAAGGAGAAATTAAAGATCGTTCACATTCGCGACTGGCACGATAAGGACGATCTGGCTCAGCAGGAACACCTCAGGCAATTCGGATTGCATTGCATTAAAAATTCGGAAGGCGCTGAATTTATTTTTCCTCATAATTTAAGTGGAAGTAACGATGTCAGCATTGTGAACGCATCTGGACTCAACGACTTTTATGAGACGGAACTTGAGGCAATTCTTCAACCCTATAAAAACAGCACTGCAAGAGCAGGGGTGGTGGGAGTATGGACGGAGGCGAAGATCACTTACCTGTTGTACGAGTTGAGAACCAGATTTCCTTTGATGGACATAGCTGTTTGTAGCGCGTTAACAGCAAGCTCTTCCACGCACATGCATTTCATTGCGCTTGATCAGATAAAAAATATTCTTGGAATAAAAGTCTTCGAATCTATTGGAGATTTTACAAATTTCCTTTCAGGCTCCATGCCCGAGATAAGCACGGAAGTGAATGCCAGAGTATCAACCTCTAAATTTATTTTTGATCACGACACTTTATTGGATTCAGACAAAAAACTTCTCGCATATCTTTTCCGCGATTCGCATGAGGTTAAGTTTAAAGTGCTGGATGGAGGTTTTTCAGGCAATGTTGTAATGAAAGCTGCCGCGGTGGATGTTCACGGTCACCGCCAGGTGCCCTGCGTTGTAAAGATCGGAAGCCGGAGCCTGATGGCGCGTGAGCGTTCCTCATTTGAGCGCATACAGGAAATTCTTGGAAATAACGCGCCGGCAATAGTTGATTTTGCGGAGGATAATGATCGCGGCGCAATTAAATATCGCTATGCAGCTATGCTGGACGAAAAAGTTGTTTCTTTTCAGAAATTCTATGAGAGCGGTGTAAGTCTTGAAAAGGTTTTTGCTGCGCTTGATATTGTTTTTGAAAAACAACTTGGCCGATTGTACAGGGCTGCAAAGCAGGAAAAACTTGACCTGTTGCAATACTATGATTTCAACAGTAAATACGCTTCATCAGTCAGAAAAAGAGTTGAGCAGCTCATAGGCACTTCCGCTGAAGGAAACACACTCAACCTGCATGGGAGAGATATTTACAATGTTTGTTCATTTTACGAACGTGAACTGGATTCTGTAGTTGAATATCCTTTTCAGGGACATTTCATGAGTTATGTACACGGAGACCTGAATGGAGCGAACATCATTATCGACGCGCAGGAAAACATCTGGATAATAGATTTCTTTCATACGCACTATGGTCATGTGCTGCGCGACCTGATCAAACTTGAAAATGATCTGCTATTTATTTTCACCAAGATCGGAACGGAAAAAGAATTTTTAGAAGCTACTGAATTAATTGATCTTATTGTATCGCTTGAGGATCTGGGAGATCTTCCCGGAACGCAAGAAATAGAATTTTCAAATTCCAATATTCAACGCGCGTTTCTCACGGTACGCAAGCTAAGAAGTTTTTATCCCGCTCTGATTCAATCAGACAAGATCGCGTACCAATATCACATTGGCATGTTGCGTTATGCAATGCATACTTTGTCGTTTGATGAATGTAACGAATGGCAGAAAAAACTTGCGCTGTACATGGGAGGCCGTGTTTGTGAAAAAGCATTGACATTTTTGAAAGGATCAGCCAGGCTGCGGATAGATTTTATAAGTGACAAGAATAAAAATATTGACGCTGACGGAAAGATCGGATTAACTATTTTGCCCGGACGCAGAGACAGGAAAAGAAATTTGAGCGAAGACATTTCAGCTATCAAAGAGAGCAGCATTAAAAACATAGTTTGTCTGCTTACAGAAAATGAATTCACCGATTACGGAGTAACAGAGTTGAAATCGGAATATGAGAAGAATGGTTTTTCTGTGTATTATTTCAAAATACTCGATCAGTCAGTTTCAACGCCGCCGGAAATGATGAATGCAATAACCTGGATGAAGCAAAAAACTGACGCAGGAGAGAAAGTACTTGTTCATTGTGTTGGCGGACTTGGCAGGTCCGGAATGCTTGCGGCATGTTTTCATAAAAAATATTCAAAACTCCAGGCAGATGAGGCAATTGAACTGATCAGGAAATGCCGTAGTCAGCGGGCAATCGAAACGGTGATTCAGGAAAAGTTTGTTTTCAGTTTTTAAGATTCGCGTTGAGGGTTACAAAATGAGGTATTTTCCGGGATTGGTGGAAATTAATAACACTGAATGGTAACAGGACATGCGTAACTGATAGTTAAGTGTCAAAAGGGAGAATAACATCGAATATTATTGCCGGTTACGTTATGATTTTATAATTTAGTTTCCTGCCTTTTCCTTCGGACAGGTAATTACTTTTAATAAGATAAAACACAACCAAATGAAAAGAATTCTATTCTTTATTTCTTTCTCGGTTTCAATTTTTGGCGTCAGCGTCATGTACTCTCAAACAGATGATGCTGCGCAAAAACAGATCATAAAAAACCTTTATGAGGAGGTTAAGAAAAATCCAATGTTGCGTGGATTTGATGTGGAAAAAAACTGGAGTATCGCTGTAAGCAAACATTCTGATCCAAAAGTTCAGAAAGAAATTTTTGATGCTGCAAAGAGCAGATACATCCAGGAGAAATTAGCTACGCAGTATGGAGTGAGACCTTCGGGCAAGCAGGCCTATGCTTATAGTTACGATGAAAAAAGCAAAACCGGATATGTAGATCTTTCGATAATGAATGTAAACTGCGCGAATGCTGATTTCGAAAACATGAACTTCAGTAACTGGGCAGGAGGGACTTATACTAATTCCGCAGCTACAAATTGGAATACTTTCACCCCTGTCTGGACAAATGGCGTAATGACGCAGGGAAACAACCAGCCACCGCAGGCGTTATGGCCGGGATTTGTTAACCCTTATCCCAACCGTCATACCATAATGACTATTGCACCAACTTTGAATACTCCTCCCAACTGTATTGGATGGGACTCTATAGCAATCAATCCCGCTACACACTTGTCCGACATCGAATTTGTTCCTCCAACTGCGAACGGAGTAACTTGTCGCTTGGGTAACGCGAATAACAACTATAATGAAACCGAGCGTTTGGTTTATACAATGGCGGTTACACCACAAAATTCTCAATTCACTATTTCGTATGCGGTTGTTGTTTATGACGGAGGGCACCCTAGCGGCGAGCAACCATTTTTCAAGATAACTACACGTGATCAGAATGGAAATCCAATTTCAGGTTGTGGGCAATATCAGGTAGATGCTTCACAGGTAGCTACAGATACTTCGTTTATTGCAGCTTCTTACTGGAATGGCTCTGGTTGGACAGATCCAGTGGTAGGAGGATTCAATAGTTATTATTATAAAAAATGGACCACAGTCGGAATGGATCTTTCCGCTTACGTAGGACAAACAATTACAGTTGAGTTCAGAACCGGAGATTGTATCTGGGGTGGACACTGGGGTTATGCATATGTTGACGCTTCCTGTCAGCCTGCACAAGCTGTTGTGAATATGTGTACAGGTTCAACTACTGCGGTGCTCGTTGCTCCTCCGGGTTATTCAACATATCAGTGGTATGGACCAAATGGTATGACTGCGATTCCCGGCGCTACAAATGATTCTCTCAATATTACAAACGCGACTGTTGGAGATGTGTATACTGTAACATTGTCTAACGTTGCAGGTTGTACAACTTCAATGCAGACAACGCTTACCAATACGAACATTCAGGTTCAGAGTACGGGATCAACGCCTTCCTGCCTGGGTGGTTTCAGTGGAACCGCTTCAGTTTATCCAACAGGATCAAACAACGGATATAATTACGCGTGGGCGGACTCAGCAACAGGCACTCCAATAACAGGAAATTCAGGCTCCATTAGTGGTTTATCGCCTGGAACTTATTCTGTTGTTATCAGTTCACCAAACTGCGGTTCGGATACAGCAACTGTAACTGTCGGCGTTTCTCCTCCTGTTTATTACACGGATCTTCAGAATTTCTGTATGAACCCTGCACAGATAATCGCGCCTGCAGGAAGTAATTATGTGTGGTACGATCCTTCAGGCTCAGTAATTCCTAGTGCTAACACAGGTACTTTAAGCGTTAACTCTCCAGTAAGCGGTTCTGCATATACCACTGTGTTTACAACGTCAGGCGGATGTACAGATTCGGTTAAGATCACCATTACTCAAACGGTAAATCAACTGCAGGATACAATAACCTATTGCGGCAGTGTGGCAACGCTTACTGTTATGCCAACCGGAACCAATGTAATCTGGTATGATGCTAACACTTATGCGCAGATAGGAACCGGAAATAATTTTAATGTAACCAATCCTGCTCCAAGTCCATGGTGGCCCTCGTATTTTGGAACTTATACAAACCCAACTACCGGTTGTAAAGATTCTGTTTCCGTATACATTACAAACATTCCAACCAATATTTATCCGACCAACATAGTTAACACCTGCGACGGAGTATCGAATGGTGCTGTAACATTAAATATGAATTCGGGAACTCCACCTACTTATTCTGTAACAGTTACTGGTCCTACCAATTATACCAACAATACGGCGGGAACATCAGAAACAGTTACCGGACTTGCGCCTGGTACTTACACCGCATCAATTAATGATGGACAATGCGTGGCAACTTCAACTTTTATTATTGATACAATAATAGTGAACGTTACAGCGTCAGTTGCACAGCCTAACATATGCGCAGGACAGAACGCGGTTGTGAATTTCAATTACGGTGGCGGCGCGCCAACATCGTGCGGGCTGGCAGCATCAGGTTGCGGTTCAACTACAACAACAACACTTGGTACCGGTACATTACAGAACACCAGCACTACGTGGCCAAGTGTTTATGGAAACTGGTATTCGAATGAAAAATACCAGATACTGTATACTGCAAGTGATCTGCTTGCTGCCGGAATAACAGCGGGAAAAATTTCGAGTATAGCATTCAATGTTGCAAGTATTCCTTTAGGAATGAATACAACCTTTCTTAATTATACGATTAAAGTAGGTTGTACATCAGCGTCAAGCCTTGATCCTACAAACATGCAATGGGGTACTATTCCGTTTGTCTCTCCTGTAACGCAGACGGTTTGGGGGCCAACGAATTATGTTGTTACCACCGGTTGGAACACACACAACTTTTCAAGTCCATGGGAGTGGGATGGTGTATCAAATCTTGTTGTTGATATCTGTTATACGTGGGTCGCATCGTCTAACTATACCACTAACGCAATTATGAATCTGACTACAACTTCGTACGCTTCCTTCCTGGTTTATTATAGTGACGGAGTAACAGCATGTCCTCAAACTGCAGGCAGCGCAAGTTATATGCAGCGTCCTAACACTCAGTTTTCAACGTGTCAGTCAGTTGCAGTGCCTTCTGATTTCACTTATTCCTGGAATCCAAATACGGGCGTAAGCGGTACCCCACCAACAGTAACAATTGCTGCAACAACCAACACAACATACACCTGTACCGTTACAAGTAACGTTGGTGGTTGTTCCATTCAATTGCCGGTAACCATAAACGTAACATCGGCCTTAACATCAGCCGCAACTTCTACTGATGTTTTATGTAACGGTGACAGCACCGGTACAGCGACTATTACAGCAAGCGGAGGTTCACCAGCTTATTCTGCGACGTGGAGCAATGGAGCTACGGGATTAAACCCTACCAATTTTACAGCCGGAACATATACTGCTGTTGTATCTGATTCAAACAACTGTATGGATACTGTGACAGTTACTATCACGGAGCCATCTGCAATCTTAGTTTCACTTTCGTCAACAGATATTTCCTGCGTGACTCCTGCAGGCAGCATTACATCGTCTGTCAACGGTGGAACTCCGGGTTACTCATACTCCTGGTCTCCGTCCGGGACTGGTCCAAATCCTACAGGTCTCGCTGGTGGCACATATACGTTGACAGTAACAGACGCGAACAATTGCGTGGAAACGCAGACAGTAGTTATAGCAGATAACAGCAACCCGCCGGGCGCTAGCGCAGGACAGGATGCAATATTGAATTGCGGAAATTCTACAACTATATTACCTGGTTCTTCTGGTACGTCGGGTGTAAATTATTCCTGGAGCGGTCCGAATGGTTTTACATCCACTTCGCAGAACCCGAATATTGCTGATACTGGTATCTACGTAGTAACAGTAACTAATCCTGTTAATGGATGTACGTCAACAGATACAGTAGCTGTTACACAGGCAAGTATTGACGCGTCGTTTCTGAGTAATCCTGCAAATGGCACAGCGCCACTGACGGTTGTTTTTACCAATACAAGCAGCGGAGCAAGTACTTACATATGGGATTTTGGAAATGGGTTGGGTTCAATAAGTCAGAATGATACTTCGTTATACGTGATACCAGGAACATATACAGTAACGCTGTACGCGCAGAATTCAGCTTATGGTTGTTATGATTCGACTACTGCGATAATAATAGTTGATTTTCCAACCTCAATTCTTATTCCGAATGTCTTTACACCCAACGGAGATGGTGATAATGATATTTTCTATATTCCAAGCACGGGTCTGACCTCTCTTGATGTAAGTATCTTTGATCGCTGGGGAAAAAAGATGGTGGAATTTACTGCAATAGACGGAGGTTGGAACGGGAAAACACCTTCAGGTGCCGATGCGGCCGACGGTACTTATTTCTATATGGTTAAAGCAGTTGGAATTGATGGAAGAGAAATTTCGCAGCAGGGACATTTGTTACTTGCGCGATAATAGCTACTTGAATTACATATGGAGACCGCCTGTGTTATTACAGGCGGTTTTTTATTTTATATAAGCAATCAGGAGTATCAATTAACCGGAAAATGCCGAGCAAGCATTCGTTGAAACACATTTTTCTGAATAAAATTTGTTACTGGTCTGTGTTGTTAGGTTGCTGAGGTGTAGGCAGTTGTTTTACAAGCAGGTTTCCCCCTCAATAGGCGGATGGATTCTTTTTATAAAACCTATCAAAAGGTCCCTGTGAGAATATTATTATTTATTTCGCAGTTTCATTACCGAGAATTTATTCACAAATACCGGGTCAGGATCGGAATTTTGTTATTTTTAATTCTCGCGAAGACTTTGATAAAATTTTAAATATTAACCAATAATCTAAAATGAAAAAAAGCTACCTCCCGCTCGTTTTTTTCAGTTTCATTTGCATTACTTTTTCTACAAAGATTTCTGCGCAGATCAATATTACAAGCAATCCGGCATTGTCTCAATTGATGAGTTCTCTTGTCGGATCAGGTGCAGTGGTAACAAACGAACAAATAGTTTGCCCCAATGGCGCTTTTGGAACATTTACAAATGGAAATACAACTAACCTTGGCATCACGGCCGGGGTACTGCTTACAACCGGATCTGCGTCCGCGGTTAACGGACCGGCCAGTTCTTTTGCTTCGGTAGATAATTTAGGAGCAGGTAACTCATTGCTTACCGGAATGGCCGGCGCAACTACATACGAAGAATGCCGTCTTGAATTCGATATTATGCCTGTTTGCTCTTCGTTGCAAATGAGTTATGTTTTCGGTTCGGAAGAATATCCTGAATTCGTGAACTCCGGTTTCAATGACGCATTTGGTTTTTTTGTTACAGGCCCGAATCCTGGCGGTGGAAACTATAATAATCTTAACATCGCAAACGTACCGGGCACAGGCACTTTTGTTGGAATTGACAATGTTAACAGCAGCACCAACTCAGCTTACTATATCGACAACTCAGCAAGTTCTACCATTGCATACGATGGAATCACTACAGCGCTTACCGCCAGCGTTAACGTTACCCCTTGTCAGACTTATCATATGATATTAGTTATCGCAGACGGCGGCGATGGCAGTTACGACTCAGGAGTGTTTCTGACATTCCAGGGATTAACCTGCCCCGCGCCAACAGTTTCCGTTGCCGGTGGAACCACTGTTTGTCCCGGCGGCTCTGCTACTTTAACTGCATCCGGCATGACCAATTATACCTGGCAGCCCGGAGGCGCAACAGGCTCCTCAATCACCGTCAATCCAACTACCACTACAAGTTACACTGTAACAGCTACGCAGGGATTGTGTAATGTTGATTCCGCTGTTGTTACCGTTGTTGTCTCTGCTCCGGCGGTGACTGCGAATAACACAG
>CBIHPU010000061.1:0-11130 GCA_966211935.1 uncultured bacterium
TCGGAGTAGGTAAGTTGACGCAAAATCGGCAGCAGGTACGCAAATGTTTTACCGGTTCCTGTTTGTGAAATACCTATTACATCATTACCCGACATTACAACCGGAAAAGCTTTCGCCTGGATTGGAGTCGGATTGGTCAGGCTCAGATCGTCCAATGCTCTTAAGAGCGGTTTGGATATGTGTAGTTCGTTAAAATTCATGAGAAAGTATCAGAAGTAAAGATACGGTTTCTTTTGTTTGACGTTTTGCCCTAAAGCAAAACACTGGTTCCATTAATCGCTAGTCTTATCTTTGAAACTTAATCAATTTGTGTAGGGTTTGCTATCCGAAATTGTTGTACAATCACTTTTGGAAAAAGTTTTGTATGGATTTCGGCTGGATTCAAAAGATTAATACTTCTTGGTTCATCGATTTAATCAACTATAAATTTTATTCGTTTAAAGAATCTTTTTAAATTTAGCTAAAGATTCACTTATTATATCGCCTTAAATAATAAAAGGATTTTGGTTGATAAATAAGAATAGTCTTGAATGCTATCATAATTTTTTGTTAATAATTAAATGGTTATTGTTATGCAAAACTTGGATATATCCTATGATCGTTTAATTAAGTTTGAAAACGACGTTTCAGCTGTAAAGGAATTAAATCTGTCGGAATCTGATACTAGGAGTAAAATTCTTGATAGAATTTTAATAGATATATTAGGCTGGACGGAATATGATATTGAAAGAGAAGGGTTTGTTCGCAAAGGTTATTTTGACTACGAAATCAGAACTGCTTCTTTTAGGTTTGTTGTAGAGGCTAAAAAGCACTTTCATCAGTTTTCTCTTCCTCAGAAAGGGAATGAAATTAAAATGAAAACAATTTATGATTCGAACAAACAAGAAATAGATCAATTGAGAGGTTATTTATTTGAGCGTGGGCTTTCTTATGGAGTTCTTACGAATGGAACACAATTTCTAGTCGGAAGATTTTGCGATTTTAATGGCAATGATTGGAAAGAAGAAAAATGTATCTACTTTAAAGATTTTCAGGATATAAAAAATAATTTTTTAAAGTTTTATGACTTGCTTTCTCGAGAATCGGTTTGTACTTACGGGAGAATTAAAATTGTCAAGGAACATCTTGAATTTAAAACCATATTAAGGGATTTAAATCTCAAATATAAAGACGCTGAATTGATCAGAAATCAGTTAAGTAATCAGCTAATACCAATAATTAACTCTGTATTTGAAGAACTTTATAATACCGATAGTCTGGATTCAAAACGAATTTTGGAAAGATGCTATGTTTTGAATGATGATGTTAAGAAATATAATTCGGAGCTGGGGCATCTTTTTGCAGATAGTCCTCCAACATTTGACAATCGAATTGTGTCAGTTCAAAATACAAGGAATACTCATGCTCAAATTAAAAGTCAGCTTTTCGACTCAAATAACTATTTACCAGATCCAATAATATTAATTGGTTCATCAGGTGCAGGAAAAACTACTTTCATAAAATATTTTACGGAAATAATTTTGTTAGAAAAAGAGAAAAAGAATAGACCTATTATCTATTTAGATTTCAGAAGTTTTACAAGCCAAACTATTCGCGACACAAGGTATATATATAAGATGATCATTGAGCAAATTGAAGAAAAATATCCTGATTTGCAGATTAATAAAATTAATATTCTTAAAACTATTTATAAAAGAGATATTGAGAAAAAGAGTGAAGGTATTTGGGCGCATCTAATTAATAAACCGAATGAATTGGATCAGGCAATATCAGATTTTATCCAGTTATGTATTGCGGATTCAGTTTATCATTTACAAAAGGTTTCAAATTATTTAATTTTTCAGTGTCAAAAAAGATTGTGTATCGTTTTTGACAATGCGGATCAGTTAGATGACGACGATCAAAAAGAAATTTTCTTGTTAGGAAACAGTATTAACCGAAGTATAAAGTCGATTGTTATGATTTCTTTACGGGAAGGCTACTTTTATAAATGGAAAAATAAACCTCCTTTTAACGCATACCAGTCTATTGTTTATCATATCACCGCCCCGCCTTATAAAGAAGTTTTAAAAAAAAGAGTTGAGTACGTTGTTAATAATTTTAAGTTTGAAAATGTAAAGCTGCAACTTAATAATAAGAGCGTTGAATTTGTCGACGGTAGTTTAAAGAAATTATTTTCGAACTTGTACGATACATTATTTAGCGGTAAGAATCACGAAGTGCTGGATTTTCTTGAGGAAACTTCTTATCCTGATATTAGGCAAGGTCTAGAAAAATTTAAGAGTTTTCTGTTGTCTGGTCATTCTAAAATTTCGGATTATATGTCATTGGAGTACGGGACTGGATCAGGAATACCTATTTGGGAATTTGTGAAATCAATTGCTCTTGCTTCAAAATATTATTATGACAGCTCGAAAAGCATGGTATCGAATTTGTTTTTGCCTTCTGCTAATAACAGAAATCATTTTACTAAAATAAGATTGCTTACTTATTTATTAAATCGAATCACGCCTTCAAATAAAAAGACAGAATTTATTCCATGTAGTGAAATATGTGCAGAATTTGTGAAGGCAGGATATACTATTGATGTGATAATCGAAGAACTTCAAGAGTTATTTGTCCAAAGAATGGTTTCAACTTCGGAGTTGTCAGAAGATATTGAAGAGGTTGTTGAAATAAATAAAGAAAGTAAGCTTTCATTAACTCCTATTGGACTTTATTACATTCGTACGCTGTTATATAAATTTTATTACATTGATTTAGTATTGCAGGATACACCAATTTATGATAATGATTATTTTCAATTGCTTGAATCATCATTTCCCCATGCAGATGAATTTGGGAATAGGGAGTTAGGATTACGTATAAAAACCACAAGAAATTTTATCGAATATCTTGCAAAGCAAGAAGAATTAGATTTTTCCGAGAAATGGGGAGAAAACTTAGATTCTGCTTTAACAAAAAAAGTTGTTGATTCAATAAAGGATAAGTTGAAAATCGAATATACTAGATTGGAAAGAGCGTTGAATAATAGGTAGTGAAATCTTTGAATTGTTTTGTTTTTAATGAAGCAGGATAGTTCCAGGATGGAATTAAGATCTTATAAGGTGCATATTGAGGAGCGAAGATATTATTCGAGGGTTGAATAGAGATCGGTAAGTCCAAATCCTCCGACACTGTTAATAGTGGTTTAAGAACAAGGTTCAGCTTCAATCAAAGACATTTACTTTGTTGCTGTTACAGGAGTGTAAATGAACCGTTTATCGTAAAGAAATTCTTTGTCAGTTAAAGTTTTTAGAGAGAGAATAATAGTTCAAAAGTCGGAGATTTTATTGTTATTGTGGAAGATTGAAAAAAAAATGCAAGTGATTATCGGGAACACCACTAACAATGTTTTCAAGAATATATTGCGGTGCTTAAATAGTAGTCGAAGTTTGAAGTTAAATTATCTGGTGTTACGGGTATTTCAGGATAAGCTTCCTTATTCTGTTCTGATAAGTTTTGCCACCCGTAAATTTTTATTCTTTTTGTTTTCAAGTTTTATAAAATAAATTCCCGGAGTAATTTTTCCGGAAAGAGTGATCTTATTCTTGCCGGGTAAAACGAAAACCTGTTGCAACATTCTTCCCTGGTTGTCAAATATCTTTCCTTCAAGTTCTGATCCGTAAAAATTTTCGATATAAAAATAATTTTCTTTAACAGGGTTTGGAAAGATGTTCAGATTACTTTTGGCCAAATCATTCGATCCCGTAGTGCAATTGTTTACCAAAATACTATCTGTTCCATTTACACTGCAGCCTGTATATTGTTTAATGATTTCCTGGAAATAGAAATCGCGCGCGTTCAGGTTGGTGTCCGCATTCGAAATACCTGCGGGATAAGGATTGTTGTTCCGTACAGCCATTATGCACAGGTTGGTAGTAAATGCATCTGGCAAACGTTTAAATGAAAAAGTATATACAGAATCGTCATCAATGTTTACAACAGATGAAGGATGAAACATATTCACCCAGTTCCAGCCATTACCATTTACTGGAACAGGAACTGTATCGCAGATTAATACGGACCCGGTAATACCTGCTCCTTTATATAATTTTGTTTCAAAATTGAAAAGGTTAACTGTTGAAAAACAATACGCATTAAAAGCAGATAGCAAACCGCTTTGGTTGGCCTTGAAGACCTGGTAATTCACAGAATCTATTTTGGGAGTAAAATTTTGGTTGATGCCTGTTCCGCAACATTCCTGTTCGGAGTAAACAACAGTATCCGATAAGTTATTACTGTAGGTAAGATAATGCATGCCCGCACCCAATGCTGCGGCATCAAAGACAGAGTCGGATGCAGCGTCAATCAGCAGATTTCCACCCGGAGGAAAAACAGAAACCATATACGCCGCGGCATCCGCACAAACGGGACTTACCGTGTTTGTAAAAACCGCTTGTCCATCCAGCACGTTAAAAGAATAACTCGCTGTATCATAGCAACCCAATGAAGAAGAAATATATTCCACCTGGTGTGCTCCCACCGATAAAGCGGAAGGAATGAGTAAAGAACCTGCATTTCCATCAATATAAACACTGGCTGTTGGGAGATTCCCCTTAATTACGAGCGTGTCTTCTCCCTGGCAATAATCTGAAGCGAGATTGCTGATCTGTCCCTGTGGCGGAACATAAACATAATAATAACGGTAAGCGTCCTGGCAGCTGGGAATACCGGTTACCCATTGGCGAAAAACAAGATCGCGCCCGGCGGTGTTGCTTTGCCCGTAGAGATAGCAGTCATACCACATTATAGTTCCAGTTACGTTGTGATAATACTCAAACCCGGGTGAAGCGCTGCTTATTTGTGCAGTATATATATTACCAGGTACAGTTGCAACTGCTGAGCCGAGAGAAAATTGTGTCCATGCGGCAGCAGTCATTGCACCGACTGGAATAATTGAAGTATATAAAAGTGTTCCGCCTGTTCCTGTACCCGCATAAACAGAAAAAGTGAAGTTGCCTGCAGAAAGATTGCGTATATAAAAATCGATTGCTGAGAGGTTTCCGTTTTCTCTTGCTGTAAAAGATTGCCATACATCATTCAAAGTGTCCGATATAGAATTTTGATAGGAATATTGATCGATGTAAGCGTGTGCGGTATCTGGAAGACTTGACGGAACATAATGCACGTCATAAGTTGCCGGTGGACCATTTTGCGGATCAAGGACGGATCCTGTAACCTGCATTCCGTTGAATGTTCCACCAGCAGGGGTAGCAGTTAATGTTACAGGTGCATTGTAGGTGCAAAAAAGTGCCGGGAAGGAATCGATTAATACAGGTGAAACTGTTTTTCTTAAATAGGTTTTTACACTGTCTAAAACATAATTCATTTCATTAAATTGTTGCGTAGTAAAACTATTCCTGCAGGGTTTTGGTGCGTACGACATAAAATTGTTTACCAAAGGAGAATATGCTTGCGAGTTGGCATCTGTAGCAGTTCCGGTATATAAACAACCGGGATAACTAACCATTCCCGTTAGTCCCAGGTTCGGATCAGCAGGAGTGTCGCAAATTAAATCGCCCGCGGTAATGCAATTGCTTCCGTTCACCAATTCGGCGCCAAAAGAATTATCATGCGTGTGATACAAACCCAATGCGTGTCCGAGCTCATGTGCAAGTGTGGTGGAATTAAGTCCTGTTCCCTGCACGCAAACATGATCGGGAAAAGTAAAGCCGCTGGCGCCGGAAACAAGGGTTTGGTAATTGAAAACAGAAACATTAATGTACCCGTATTCGTGATAGTTGTTCAGTGTGGTAATACTTGATAAGAACCAGAGCGCGTTATCTTCAACGATCTGTACAGGTCCGCAGAGTACGAATTGAATATTTCCCGGTAAAAATCCTTCGTTGGCAATATCCAATGCTCGCTGAACATCCTGCAGGGTGGCTGCGTCTCCACCAGGTCCGGGATTAGAGCCAATGCGAACTTTTAGTTTTACATAAGTAATATTTCCCGAGCGATAAGTATTCCAGTCATTGTAAGCCGCGCCGCGCTGCACAACATTCGGGCCAATACCAGCGTTGCCGGCAGTGCCGCAAATCTGTGCAATGCCGGTGAAGGAAAATAGAAATATGCTGAGGGAACAAAACAGGAAATGTTTCATTGGAAAGTTGTGTTGAGATGCAGAAACTAATTTAAGAAAAAAAATGAGCCTTCCCTTTTAAAATTTTGGGTAGAGATCATTAAGATTATCTTAATTTATGCGCCCTCAACCGTCAATTATTTTTATCTTAATCTCCAGCGAATCAAAACTTACATGATGTGAAGCTCCGGAATGGAATTACGATATTATAAGTTGCCTGTTGAGGAGCGCAGGTATTATTCGAGGATAGAATAGTGCGTGAATCCCGATACTTTCGATATGAAAAGTCCTGAATGAAAGAACCCCGAATTTTGGTTCGGGGTTGCTTGTATAGTTTTACATCATCGTGTCGGTTGCAATAAACTGACTCTGTTGCCTTCCGAATCCTGAAATTGTATGTACCACCCAACGCCTTGTATCATGTCGGGTTCACCGGGTTTTTGTCCACCTAAAATTTTTCCTCCTGATTCTGTTACCTTTTTCATTGCCTCGCGAATATCGTCGACAGCTATAGTGAGTGATGGTGAGGCATTGTCTTTTGACTTTTCAAAAAATCCTCCATTAATTGCGCCTGGTTGCTTTGGTAGTTGTGTTTTTTGATCTGTTTCTGTGGTTCCTGCAAGAATATAATTTCCCATTTCAGGACCCAGCTGATTCATTTGCCAGCCAAAAACTTTAGAATAAAAATCTGCTGCCCGCTGTTTGTTCTCGTACGGCATTTCAAAATGTACTACTGGATTCATGTTTAATTGATTTAGTTGTTCAGGCGCGAAAGTAAAAAACTATGCCTTATGTGAGAAGCTAATGTTATTTAAGAACTATCAGTTTACGAATGATCACTGTCAGTAAACCAGTTGTATTGTTTTATTTGCGTAACAATTAAACGGCCCTGCAGATTGTTTTCGGCCCAAATAAAGTCATTTGAACGAAATGTTGAGGCATCACATCAACAGTCGTAATAATTTTGCTTGAATAATAATAGAGCTGAAGAATTATGAGAAGTTGGATTATAACGATTCTGAATGTAGTTTTTTTTATGGGCCTTAGTGCACAGCAATGGAATTGGGCGAAAGACATTGGTAAATATTATCCCGAGGGAAAGAAACCATTGGTAAAGACCAATAGTAATGGAGATCTGTTCACATCAGGAGTTTATTCGGGTGAAGTTAAGTTCGGTAATATTACTTTTTTCGCTGACACGATCGATTATTCATCTCATGGAAATTATGTCGCGTGTTTCGCTTCGGATGGAAGCGCGAAATGGGCAAAAGATATCAGAGGCGTTAATACTTATCTGACAGATATTTCAGTTGATAAGAATAATAACGTTTATGCATATGGTTTTTATGCCAATGATTTTATTCTTGAAGATACGGCACTGAATAATTCAGAGGGCGCTTTTTTAATCAAGTATGATGCTTCAGGAAACCGACTGTGGCTGAAAACATTTGCGGATATGAATGGCAATTTTACGTATGCTGTATGCGATGAAAATAATAATTTACTGCTTGCAGCGGCCAGTGGCAATCCGAAGGGAGTCCGAGTGCGAAAAATATCCGGGAATGACGGATCTGAATTATGGACAAAAAACTTTGCTGTGAACATTACTGCCGACCTGCGTTTGCGGGGCCTTCAGGTAAATAAAGCGAATGAAATTTTTGTTTACGGTTCTTTTGATGGAAACGACTTTAACCTTGATGGCACTTCGTATTCATTTGAAAATATTTACACCCAGGGAACTTTTATTGCAAAACTGAATACAAACGGAGTTGTGCAGGACGTAGACATGATTAAAGGAGCAATTCTTTACGAGTTGGAATTCGATGCGCAGAACAATTTATACCTAATGGGTTCGTATGTAAAACAAATCATGATTGATGATACCACGATGCAAACCGAAATATGCGACGAATTTAATTGTGAAGAATATTTTCTTTCCAGGCTGACAGCTGCAGGTTCTGTAGTGTGGGCGAAACGAATGGAAGATTCTTATTTCCAGGCGGCGATTTCTGTAACGTTAGCCGGAGACATTTTTTATACAGGCAACTTTCATTCTGGAATTACTTTTAATAATGTAACACTCACAGAAACTGAGAACCGCGCAGCACTTTTTATTTTTAAATTCAACAAAAACGGCGTGGCGCAGTGGGGTTTAAAAGACGGTGGCGGATATCTTGCCGGTTCACAACCGTTTGACATTGCTGTAAGTGAAAACAAAGATGTATATGTGAATGGAAGCAATCATAATTTTTACGCGCAAACCTGGTTTGGTGATGACACGCTTCCAAGGAACACCAGTTTTAAGTCCAGGATTTTTATTGCAAAGACGCGGGATACGCAGGTTGCGACTGGTATTGCATTGATGCCGATTTCCAACGATGAAACAATTGAAGTGTTTCCAAATCCGAGCAATGGACAATTTGTGATCAGGATGGACCGGATCCCTGCTGGCGCCAGCATTCGAGTATATGATGTTCTTGGTAATTGTGTTAGTCCATCTGTTCCGCTTACCTACAATGGACAGATATTGGATTTACGCAGAGAATTAAAAGGTGTTTACCTGCTTGAAATTAGCTCGAAAGAAATGACATCAGTAAGCAAGATTTTCATTGACTGAAAGCGATATTTTATTTACAACTAATTTCTTTGTTACATGATTAAATTATAAAAAAAAGAGCGAAGCTTGAATTTATTGATTGTTATTTTGAAAGAAAAAAGCTCTGCAGGCAGAGATGCAGGGAATAAGTCGATTGTTATTAAATTTATGTAAGAGAAATCTTAGAACTGATAATGAGTTATAAACCAAATTCATTTAACTATTTACTAATAACAATCCGACATTAAGTTTTGTTTTTTTTTAATCTCATTGATCCTTTATCCTGGATCATTAATTGATCCGTCTTATTTACCGTGATTTCTTAACGGTGGTTGATATTGAATGCATTGGTGCTAACTTAATAACGGGTAGAGTGAAACCCATTGATTTGAGTGGGAATTATCATTGGTTTGCAATTACATTAAGGGCATAGAAGGCGGGAAATGAACAAAATGTTGGTTTTAGGTAAGAAAATTTAGTATCTGGTAGTCTTTAATAATGAAATTGCAGTAAATTTCGCTGGTTTTAAAATCGGTAGGCATTATGCTGAATTAAAAATTGATCTGAACAAGACTATTTGTTTTTTAAAATTTGCTTTCAGTAAACCTGTAAAGTGTATACACAGTAGCGTCTCAGGAAAATAGATTTGTCAACATTGATAATACTGTATTTTTAGTGGATGCTGTAAGCTTAATTGTAACTGGAAATATTTCAACTTTAATAAAACCTCTACTATGATTCGTAAACTTATCTTTTTCTTCAGCATCGTAGTCTTTACTACTTCATTCTCTGCTCAAACAAACACCGGCATGTGGAATTGGAGCGAGAGCATTTCACATATTGGCGCCGGCTCATCTGCCATCAATGCAATTGTTCCTGCCTCCGGCGGATACATTTACGCAACAGGTTTCTTTTCCGGCAATGCGGTTTTTTCCGGCACCTATACTTTAACCAGTTCTGGAAGCACCGATATTTTTGTTGCCAAATATGATACAGTAAGCGGGGCCTGTTTGTGGGCTGTAAAAGCTGGCGGAAGTTCTACTAATGATGACGCCGGCAATAGTATTGCTGTTGATAATGCCGGAAATATTTTTGTAACAGGTTACACATATGGTACATCTACTTTTGGAACCAATACTGTCACCGGCTTAGGCGGAAGAGATATATTTATCGCAAAATATAATCCCGCAAACGGGAATTGCATTTGGGCCAGGTTGGCAGGAAGCACCTCTTTAACAGCAAGTGACCAGGGAAAAACTATAACAACTGATATACTGGGAAATATTTTTGTAACCGGCTCATTCGGGACAGGCACTGACAATGGAACGTTCGGAACGTTTACAATTACAAACAGCACTGGAGTATCCGGCGGGGCTTTTGCTGTAAAATACGACCAGAATGGAAACTGCAAGTGGGCACAAAAAGCAGATAACGGTGGCGGATTCAGTGTGTGCGCAGATAAGAAAGGAAATCTCTATTGGTCTGCAACCACTACATCAGTGCCGACGTTGTTCAAGTTAAACGCGTACACCGGGAATGTGATTTCTTCAATAACCTGGAATGCTACCGGCCCAATTAATTCAATTGTAACCGATGCTGCAGATAACGTTTATATTGCAGGAGGATTTCTAGGAAATACCACATTCGGATCGTTTGCATTCAACCATTCGCGCTATGCAATATTCGTTGCGAAATATGACACATCTTTAAATTGTGTATGGATGAAAGACTGGCAAAACGTAGGTATTTCAGCGAACAACCAGGCACAGGCAACCAAGCTTTTCATTGCGCCCTCAGGAAATTTATATGCTTCCGCTATTACCTACGATAAAATTTCTATTGAACCGGGTGAATATTTGTGGCCTTCCGGTTTCGGGTCGCCAACGCATGTTGAAGCGCTCCTGATAAAACTCGATAACAACGGGAACACGCAATGGGGAGAAAAACCAGCCTGGTGCGGTTACCAGGCAAACTTCGCTTATTCAATTGCCGTTTTCAGTAATGAAGCACGTGTATATGGTGCGGGATCATATCAACATATGTCAGCATTTGGAACAGATAATTACAATACAGGTAACTCATTGTTATATGAAGGAGTATTGTATTCCCTTATTCCGCCAAATAAAAAACAGGATAATGTTGTTAACTGGAAATGGGTAAAACAGGAAGCCACTGCAAACCCGATAACTAAATGTGTAACGTCCGACCTGAACGGCAATGTGTATGTTTCAGGAACAAGCACCAGCGCTCTTTATTTCGAAGTTTCCAAATATTCATCCACCGGAACGCTGTTGTGGACGAAAAATGCCACGTCAGGTGTTGGCGCCGTCCTTGACATCAGATGCGATAATGCAGGTTACGTTTACGTTGTTGGATCTTTCAACTTTACTTTTACACTCGACGCAAAGTC
>CBIHPU010000062.1:0-11004 GCA_966211935.1 uncultured bacterium
TGTTACGGGAGATATTCCTACCGCTTGTGTGAGTCAGTTTATGATTGCAGTAACAAACACCACGCGTTACGATCAAAAGTATGGCAGCGCCGGTTACGGTGATATTACCATTGATCTCGGCGCGCCGGGCACTTCAATTTATTCAACTATTCCAACTAATAGCTGGTCTATGTCCAGCTGGACAGGGACCAGTATGGCAACACCACACGTTGCAGGAACTATTGGTTTAATGTACGCTGCTGCCTGCCAGCAATTCATCACGGATTACAAATCTGATCCCGGAAACAAAGCGCTGATGATGCGGAATTATTTGTTGAACGGTGTTGATACACTTGGAGCATTGAACGGACTTTGCGCAACCAACGGCAGGTTAAATGCGAACAATGCGTTGCTTAACGTGCAGACTTATACAGGATGTCCAACTATTCCACAAGCTATTTCAGAATCTATGAATAAAATGGAGATGTCAGGAATTTATCCGAATCCTACTAATGAATGGGTGGAAATTCAATACATCAGTAACGAAGATAATTTTGATGTAGTTGTGAAGGATGTTTTTGGAAAAACAGTTAAAGTTCAGAACCGTACAAATCACAAAGGAATCAATCAGCATAAGGTTGATCTTTCCAGCCTTCCCGCAGGTGTTTATCTGATTGGTCTCGAAGGAAAGAAACATCATAGCGGATTCAAAAAAATTGTAAAGCTGGATTAAGACTACAAAGCGACAGTGATTTCCATTTACAAGATAAAACCGGCTTTTCAAAAACTACTTACTCCTGCTTTACTCGTTCTCCGCAATCTTGGCGTTACGGCTAATCAAATTACCATTTCATCCATCATTTTATCACTTCTTATTGGAATAGCTTTCTGGTTTGCGGAAACAAACAGAATTTTATTTCTGGTTTTGCCAATAGGCTTACTAATCAGGATGGCGCTGAACGCGCTGGATGGAATGATGGCGAGAACTTACAATCAGACATCAAAAAAAGGAGAAATTTTAAATGAGCTGGGCGATATTATTTCAGATGTGTTCATTTTTTTTCCATTATTAATCTTCGAAAAAGCAAACTTATACCTGGTTGTTGTTTTTATCTGCATGAGTATAATAAATGAATTTGCAGGTTTACTTGGTAAGGTAATTTCAGGCGAGCGGCGATATGATGGGCCAATGGGAAAAAGTGATCGCGCCTTTATAATGGGACTTTATGGAATAATTTCTTTTTCAGCTATTAATATCCAACAATATTCATTTTGGATTCTATTAGTGATCGATTTATTACTGGTGTTAAGCACAACTATCCGGGTTAGAAAATCCATTGCACAAATATGAAAAACATCTTCCATTTAAAAAATTTTGAAAACAAAGAGCTGCTCATAGTAGTTGCGCTGATTTTTGGAATTTTAATTTTCGCTACGATCCTTTTTTATGTGATCGGAAAAATAAATCCAAATGCGAAGTTGCAGGAAGTAAAGGCCCGAACAAAATCGTGGTGGCTAATGGCTACAGTTTTTATTGCCGCAACAATTTTCAATACAACAATTTCATACGTCGCTATCGCCTTTCTTTCTTTTGTAGCATTCAGGGAACTTTATTCGTTGTTAGGATTTCGTCAATCAGACAGAAGAGCGATCTTCTGGGCCTTCGTTTCTATTCCGATTCAATACTACCTGGCTTTTATTGGATGGTATGGCGCGTTTATCATTTTTATACCGGTTGTAATGTTTTTATTGTTGCCTCTGCGTTTGGTATTGAAAGGAGATACAATGGGCATTACCAAATCAATGTCACTGCTACAATGGACACTGATGCTTACAGTATTTGGTATAAGTCATCTCGCTTATCTTTTGTCGTTGCCGGACAAACCAGAATTTTCTGCCGGTGGCAGAGGTCTGCTATTGTTTTTAGTTTTTCTTACGGAGATAAATGATGTGATGCAATTTACCTGGGGCAAATTATTGGGAAAACATAAAGTGATTCCAAAAGTGAGTCCAAATAAAACCTGGGAAGGATTGATTGGCGGACTAATCTGCACTACAGGTTTAGGTTACCTGCTCAGGTTTCTTACACCGCTTGATGTTCCACAGGTGCTTTTTATAAGTTTCATGATCGCCCTCGCGGGATTCATTGGTGATGTTGTGATGTCATCAATTAAACGCGACATCGGTGTTAAAGATACCGGAACAGCGATACCGGGACACGGTGGTGTGCTGGACAGAATAGATTCACTTGCCTATACAGCCCCAACATTCTTTCATCTCATCTATTATATTGCGTATTAAAAATGCAAAAGCTGTTGCTTCGTTTTATATACAGTTTTATTGTGCGATGGTTTCTTAAACTTATTGTGGGAGTAAAGTTCGACGATTCGAAATTTTTACTGAAAGAAAAACAGTTTATCATCGTCGCAAATCACAACAGTCATTTGGATACAATGAGTCTGCTTGCTTCGGTGCCCGCAAAAATCTTACACAAAGTAAAGCCAGTGGCGGCTGTGGATCATTTTGGAAAATCCGGAATACAGAAAAAACTAAGTGAATTTTTTATCAATGCTCTGCTAATCCCGAGGAAACGAGATAAAGAAAATCCGGAGAACGATCCCATTCAGAAAATGTTGAACGCATTAGATCAAGGTTATTCACTCATACTTTTTCCTGAAGGCACGAGAGGAGAGCCGGAGCTGGAACAACCGTTGAAACCCGGAATAGCACTTGTGCTTTCGCAGCGCCCGGAAATTAAATATGTTCCGGCTTTTATGAGAGGAATGGGGCGTGCAATGCCAAAAGGTGATAGTCTTATTGTTCCTCACAATTCAAATCTCATCTATGGCAGGCCAACACTGATCTCAAGTAAAGAAATTCGAGAAATTCTGAAGCAGATTGAAGATGACTTTAGGTTGCTGAAAAATAAAATAGTTTCTGTAAACGTCAATTAATTAAAGTTCGCCTGGATAACTCAATTATTTTAATTCTTTTCGTTTTTCAGTCCTTCACATTGTGAACAATAATATATTAAAGCCAGTCGATGTATCGGCCACAAAGGGCGATCACAGCCCATAGATTTTTTTATTTTGGCATTGGGATATTGGTTACTGTTTCTGATTCCAGCAATACCATAATGTGTATGAACTATTCCTTTCCGCATATTAATATTATGTATTTGGCAAATATTTCCTTTTGCGTGCTTTGCTGCATTGTAAATAATACAGGACTGTAAACTCAGGGCAAATAATACCAGGATTATTATGCGAAAAACTATTTTGTGTACTCTCAGTTGAATTATAGAATCGCGAAACATTAAACGGTGATTAACAACAGAAAATTTGTCACGTTTAAGGCTGTTTGTGCGTTGCCTTGTCGATTTTTTCGAACACAATAGAATACCAGGTCCCTCTTTTATTCAGAAGATTAAGTTTTCCGTTTATCTGTTCACTTAAAATGGTAATAAGTTCAAGACCAAAAGAAGCGTTTTTATTTCTCATTCCTTCAAAATCAAATCCACTTCCGTTATCTCCGATCACAAGCTCGTATTTATTCTCTACGATCTTGGAAATCCTGATCTCAATTCTTCCTTCATTCGTATCCTTAAACGCGTATTTAAGTGAATTGGAAACAATTTCATTCACAAGTAAACCGATTGGAATAATTGTATCCAGACCAATATCATTTGCATCATGCAACGTTACGTCGAAAACAATTTTCTTGTCTATGCTGAATGCTCTTTCCAGAAAGCCTGTAAGTTTCTCCAGATAGGCCTTCAGGTTTAAATGAGAAAGATCCTTCGACTCATAAAGTTTTTCGTGAATGATACTCATCGTAATAATCCTGTTCTTGCACTCTTCAAAAATATTCAAAGCTTCAGCGTCCCTGATGTACGACGATTGAATATTGAGAAGACTGTTAATGATCTGCAGGTTATTTTTTACGCGGTGATGAATTTCCTTCAGCAAGGTTTCAATTTCTTTTTTCTGTTTCAGGATCTCAGCTGTCCGTTTTGCCACCTGGTTTTCCAAACGGATCTTTGCAAGTTC
Organism: uncultured bacterium; assembly: GCA_966211935.1. Taxonomy (GTDB): domain Bacteria; phylum Bacteroidota; class Bacteroidia; order B-17B0; family Aurantibacillaceae; genus AM-1111. Next base: position 4,029 of record CBIHPU010000062.1, read on the forward strand.
ATTTCTTCTTCTTCTCAATTTTTCCAGCATATAAAACGAACTCATGAACACTCCTCCTAACAACATTACAAACCACCACTTTCGCCAGAAGGGAGGCGCAATGGAGAATTTAAATGTTGCCGGCACAGCTGAAAAAATTCCGTTTACTCCTGCTTTTACCTCAAATTCATATTTGCCGGGATTAAGGTTAGTGTACGAGATACGTTTGTTTTTTCCGGCACTGAGCCATTCCTTATCAAATCCAACAAGCCTGGACATGTATTTGATTTTCTCCGGAGATAAATGCTGAATACCATCAAATTCAAAGGTCAGGTGATTCTCATCGTGCGCAAGTTTCATTTTGTCAGGAACACGAAATCCCGAATTTGTTTTGCTGTAAAGCGCCGCGTCAAGATCTTTATTGTGAAACTCAATATTTGTAATATGGATCTTGGGTGGAATGATCCTGATATTATCATTGGAAGGCACATACTGAAAAACTCCGTTAACTGTGCCGAACCACAAATTTCCCATTGGATCCCTGGCAACAGAACGTGAATTACACTCTACTCCTTTAAAACCTTCGGTCTGACCATAATTAATAATCTTTCCAATTTCTCCTCTCGCAGTTGGCGTTAGCTTATCCAAACCTTTATTGGTGCCAACCCATATATTACCATTATCATCAGTTGTCAGAAGATAAATTGTTCCGGATGACAATCCGTCTTTCTCAGAAAACGAATGAAATTCTTCTCCGTTAAAACGCGTAAGACAACGATCAGTACCGAACCACAAATGACCATTCAGATCCTGTGTTATCGAACCGATATAAGAGTTGCAGATCCCTGAACTTAATTTAAAATTGCTTAGTGATCCGTTCTCATACTTATGCACACCGTTGCCGGTTCCAATCCACACTGTTCCTTTCTTATCGCAAAATAAACTGTGTATGTACAGATGCGTGAGTTCGCTGTTGCGATCATTGAACTCTTCGGTTATTTTTCCATCATACCTGAAAAGTCCGCTCCCATTTGTGCCGAAAAATAAATTTCCCTGCTTATCCTCGCAAATTGAACGGATATTCAATCCCTCCAACTTCGGAATATTTACACTGGCAATTTTCTTATTTTCATATAAATTCAATCCCTTGTTCGTTCCGATCCAGATTCTTCCTTTTGAGTCCTGAAAAATTATCCGCGCGTAATTGCTTTTCAGCCCATCCTCCTCTGCGTATTTAGTTAGTTCTTTATTTTTGAGTTTAAAAATTCCAAGTCCATACACGCTTATCCATATGGCAGTGTCTCGACTACTCAATATTGCAAAGACGTTATTGTTTTTAAAGCCTTCGTAATTGGCGTAAGATAAAAATGCTCCCGAGGAAAATTTGATTAGTCCGCCACCTGCGCTGCCGAGCCAGATATTCCCGAACCCATCGCTCATTCCGCACATGATAGAATTAAAATTTAATCCGGATGACTTATTAAAGTGAATAATTTCTCCGTTCTTTTTTATCCATCCGGCTCCGTAACCGTTTGAAGTGAACCAGAGATTATCCTGCGAATCAAAAAAAAGTGAGGTGATCTCGAGTCCTTTTAATTGACCATTAAAATCGAGTGTGTCAATTTCAACTTTATTAGCTCTGAATTTCAATTTAAAAATTCCCTGTCCCAAAGTTCCGACCCAGAATGAATTGTCTTTAGCGCGTGTTATACAAGAAGGGACAACAAGACCCAGACTACTCAGATCGAATACTTTTTCAAAAGCAGCGTTTTTATATCTGACAATTGATCTGTCGGTAACAATAAGTACGCTGCTGTCAGCATCACGTACCATAAAATTTATCAGCACGTTGTTTACCGCGTGATGTTTGATGTGTTCTATATTCTTTCCATCGATCAGTGTAAGGCCTGAATGAGTACCGACAAGCATTTGTTCACCACGCAGATTCAACAAACAGGTAATTGAATTTGTGCGAAGCGCATTTTCAGTATTGTAATTGAAAATATTTTTTCCGTCAAAGCGTGATACTCCGCCCCAGGTTGTTCCAAACCACATTGCTCCGCTTGCATCTTCTTCTATTGAAGTAATGATCTGGCCAGCCAGTCCGTCATTCTCTTCATAACAAACAAATTCTTCTCCATTAAAACGGCAAACTCCACCGCCTGAAGTTCCCAGCCAGATATAGCCACGCGAATCTTCTTTTATGCATTTGATCTCAGACTGTGATAGTCCTTTGTCAACGTTATAATAATTGAAATTAAACGACTGGGCTGAGTAGAGACTTACAAAAAGTAAAAAAGCCGGAATTATAAACCAACGCATAAACAAGGGATTACCTAAAATTACTAAAAAAACCCATTGCAGGTTCCAATTATTTAAGCAAAAAGGAGTGTATTTCATCTAATTATTTGCCACTGTTATCCAGTTTCCTAATTTTGGTGCGCACAGAAATTCAACTAAACTTTCCCCATGAAAAAAGCTATCCTGGCCATCTTTACCGTCACAGCTCTGCTGTTTGCAGGTTTGTACTTTTTTGGTAGTAAAAAAAGCAGAACGTCAGGCTATGAGCCACTTAATCCTGAATTCAAGGAATATGTGGCCGCGTATACTTCCGGTTATGTTAATTCCTCTTCCAGGATCAGGGTGGTGCTGCAGGATAAAAGTCCAAAAGCGGGAGAGTTGAACAAAGCGATGAACAACAATTTATTTCGCTTTTCTCCCAAAGTAGAAGGAAATATAATCTGGCTGGATGAAAGTACAATTGAATTTCAGCCTAAAGAAAAAATGAAGAACGGGCAGGAGTATGAAGTAACATTTTTACTAGGCGAAGCGCTTGATGTAAAAGAAGGCCTTGAGAAATTTCCCTTTACTTTCAGGATAATTCCCCAGGCGATGGACCTGGAGATCACAGATTACAGCGTGGCTGACAAAAACAGCAGCTCTTACAATATTTCAGGTACAATTACTACAGCTGATGATTGCGAAAACAGCTTATTGGAAAAAACATTGCAGGCATATTATGAGGGCACTGCGCAAAATATTAAATGGAACCATGAAAATTCAACAACGCACAACTTTGTTGTACAAAACATAAAGCGGAGAGATAAGGAAAACGCTGCGCTCAATTTTACTTATAATGCTGAGCCGATTGGCGCGGAACAAACGGGAGAAGTGAAAGTTGAGATTCCAGCGCAAAATGTTTTTAAAGTAATGGATGTTAAGGTGAGGAATGGAGGAGATCAGCAGGTGACTGTCTTTTTTTCCGGCATTCCCGCAAATGGCCAAAATCTTAACGGACTATTTAATCTTAGCGGAAACCGCGAAGCGAATTACAGCCTGGAAGGAAACAAATTGAATATCTTTCCGTCGTTGAGACTTGAAGGAACAAGATCACTTGAACTGTCAGCAGAATTAAACGATGTTTATTCAAGAAAAATTTCAGGACTTACCTCCTATCAACTAACATTCGAAGAATTAAAACCTGAAATTAAGTTTACCGGTGAAGGAAACATCATACCCTCATCCAATCAACTGCTTCTCCCGTTTTCAGCAGTAAACATAAACGCGGTGGAAGTAAAGATCAAGAAAGTCTATGAAAAAAACATTCTTCAGTTTCTGCAGGTAAATTCCTTTTCAGGCAACAACGAAATGCGTCGTGTGGGAACAACTGTCTTTAAAAAGAAAATCGATCTGTCCACTCTTGGCTCATTGCCAAAAAACAAATGGCAGAATTACGCGCTGGATCTTTCAAAACTCATCAATACAGAGCCGGGTGCGATTTATAATGTAACGATGAGTTTCAGAAAATCTTATTCCATCTACGACTGCCAGGGCGATACTTCATCCGTGCCAGCGAGCATGAACGAAGAAACTGACACTGATGATAACGAAGATGAAAAAGACTGGGATGATTATTCTTATGATTATTACGATTACTACTATAACGATTACTATTACGATTATCGTCAGCGCGAAAATCCTTGTCATCCCGCTTATTATTCTTATGACAAAAGGATCAGCAGAAACATAATGTCAACAAACATTGGACTGGTTGCGAAGAGAGGAAACGATGGAAGTATCAGCGTAATGACGGCGGATCTGATTACGGCAGAACCACTAAGAAATTTAAAGATCGAAGCCTATGATTTTCAGCAGATGCCTATTGGCGAAGCGCGCACTGATGGGAATGGTTTCGCTCAACTTAAATTAAAGAAAAAACCATTCGTGATTCTGGCGTCAAATGGAAACCAGAAAACATATGTAAAGCTGGATGACGGAAACTCGCTTACTACAAGCATGTTTGAAGTGGAAGGTGAAGAAATAAAAAAAGGAATGAAAGGATATCTTTATGGTGAAAGAGGAATCTGGAGACCTGGCGATAGTTTGTTCCTCACTTTCATTCTTGAAAATAAAGAACAGATCATTCCTGAAAACTACCCGGTTTCAATGGAAATCATTAACCCGCAGGGTCAGGTTCATCAAAAAATAACGCGCACAAAAAATCTCGACGGCTTTTACAACTTCTCAACTAAAACTGAAAGCTATTCTCCAACAGGGAACTGGATGGCCAAAGTAAAAGCGGGCGGCGCTGTATTTACAAAAAATCTGCGCATTGAAACTATCATGCCTAACCGTTTAAAACTGAACCTGGATTTTAAAACTGAATTGCTGCATGCTTATGAACCGCTGGAAGGCGATTTGCAAATTAACTGGCTGCATGGCGCTCCGGGAAGAAACCTCGAAGCAAAAATTGATCTTTCACTTACACCTGGTAAAACAGAATTTAAAGGATACAAAGATTACAGCTTTGATTTGCCTGCAGCGAATTTTTATTCTGAGTCGCAAACAATTTTTACGGGAAGAACCAATGAAGACGGCTTTGTTAAGGTGAGTGCAGAACTAAGTAACATGGAAGGAGCGCCCGGATTTATGAACGCGAATTTTACGGTGCGTGGTTTTGAAGAAGGAGGAGCGTTCAGCACCGACCGCTTTTCAATTCCATTATCTCCGTACCAGGAATATGTCGGAGTAAAAATACCAAAGGCGCCGGTAAATATCGGATACCTGTATACAGGAGTTGATCATGTTGTAGATATAGTTAACGTTGATGAAAAAGGAAAAGCTAGCGCTGCTGAAGTGGAAGTGAAAGTTTACAAGATGGATTGGAGATGGTGGTGGGATGATTACAATGATGACTACTCTTCTTATATGAGCAGTGAATATCATACACCGGTTCAGAGTGAAGTAATTAAACTTCCAAATGGAAAAGGGAAATTTTCATTCAGGATCGACCATCCGGATTGGGGAAGATATCTTGTTGTTGCAAGAAACAATGCAACGGGTCACGCTTCAGGAAGTGTCATGTTCATCGACTGGCCAGCGTGGGAAGGTAAATCTCCAAAAGGAAATGAAGGCGCGAACTTCCTTGGCGTAACGACTGATAAATCAGAATATAATTTAGGTGAAAAAGCACGCATACATTTTCCAAGCGCGGAAGGCACTCGTGCTTTTGTTACAGTAGAAAATGGCTCCCGTGTTTTAAAATCTTTCTGGGCAAATACTTCAAAAGACAGTACTGATTCATGGCTGGAAATCACAGAAGAAATGACGCCTAACGTTTACATTTATGTTACACTCATTCAACCACACAAACAAACCGCAAACGATCTGCCAATTCGCTTATATGGCGTCGCGTCGATTAAAATAAATGATCCGGAAAAAATTCTGCATCCCCAGATTGCAACCGCTGCTTCATGGCGTCCCGAAACAGAAGCTGTTGTAAAAGTTTCAGAAAAAAACGGGAAGGAAATGACATACACGCTTGCAGTGGTTGATGAGGGATTATTAGATCTGACACGATTTAAAACTCCTGATCCTTATGCGACGTTCTATAGTAAAGAAGCGCTTGGAGTTAAAACATGGGATATTTATGATAATGTGATGGGCGCGACAGCGGGAGGAATTCAACGAATACTTTCTATTGGTGGCGATGAAGGATTGGAAAGCAAACAGAATCCAAACGCGCAGCGCTTTGTACCAATGGTTCGATACATTGGTCCGTTCACTCTTAAGAAAGGAGAAACTGCTTCGCATAAAATTAATGTACCGCAATATGTTGGTTCGGTTCGCATAATGGTAGTTGCGGGACACGATCACGCTTTTGGAAAAGAAGAGAAAACTATTCCGGTTAAAAAGCCATTAATGATCCTGAGTACATTGCCTCGCGTGCTGAGTCCGGGGGAAGAAGTTGACCTCCCGGTTACAGTTTTCGCGATGGAAGATAAAGTGAAGAATGCGAAGATCACAGTTTATCCCGGCACCAATATGGAGATGGGAGATGAAGGAAGCAAAACAATTACTTTCAACCGCATCGGCGACCAGGTTGTAAATTTCAGACTTAAAGTAAAAGACATTACAGGCTGGACAAAAGTTCGCATCATGGCGGAAGGTGCAGGAGAAACAACCAAAGAAGAAATAAATATTGAGGTACGTTCTCCGAACCCGAAAATGAGTGACGTAAAAGAAGCAACGATGGAAGGAGGAAAAACTTTTGCGTACGATTATCAACCAATCGGAATAAAAGGTACAAATTCTGCGGCGATAGAAATTTCTTCTATTCCCGCATTGAATTTAGAGAATCGACTCAATTACCTGATCGAATATCCGCATGGCTGCATAGAGCAAACAACTTCCGCTGTGTTTGCACAATTGTATCTGAGTAAACTTACGGATGTTGATGAGAAAATGAAGCAGCGCATCAACACAAATGTAAAAGCAGCTATAACGAGAATTAAAAGTTTCCAGACAGGTAGCGGCGGATTCTCTTACTGGCCCGGTTCGAACAACGAAGATGACTGGGGTACAAATTATGCCGGACACTTTTTAATTGAAGCGCAGAAAGCAGGATATGTTGTTCCGTCTTCTTTATTAGATGGATGGAAAAATTATCAGAAGCAGAGAGCGCAACAGTGGCAAGCATCTAAGAAGGCGTTTATTT
>CBIHPU010000063.1:0-11000 GCA_966211935.1 uncultured bacterium
GTAATGAGGTAACTGAGGCCATCAAAATGAGTCCGACCCACGCCTTTCCCTTGCCGGTAAGCTCAGCAATCCTGTCTCCATAAAATGATAATTTCGTGCCGCTGAAAATAATTACTAACGCACAAGCCAAAAAACCTGCAATATTTAGATAAATATTATTCATCATATGGAATTGAGACAAATAAATTTTCGCTATAAAAGTCTCGGCATTGGGACAATTAAAACAAAACTATTAGCCACAAACTTCATGCTAGCTGATTTATCGCGTGTAAACGGCCTAATATTCATCATAAACGAAGAATGTATGAGGTTAGAAGTTTAGGATTACTGAAATTATTGGGCCAGTTTTTTAAATACGCAAAATATTCAGGTCGGAGTTAGATCTAATACAGATTCAGATTAGAAATGAAATCATTGGTAATTTTAAACAACGTTTTCCTCCTAATTTCCTTTATTTTCTTTTTTGGGAGTTACAAAAAGCGCCCGGAAATATGTGAATGTTATGCTGAGAGCAATATGAATGTAAAAATTATCTTCCGGTACACGGTCGAAAAGCTGAAAGGTGCAAAATAGTTTTTCGCTATATATTTTTCTTCCTTGCATACATGCATGCATTATAATGCTGAAGTAAAAAAAGTCAAGCGATAGTTTTATTCATTAATTAACACTGCTAACTTAGTTGTGCAACAAGTACAGTCGGTGTGGCAAACGTTATAAGTAAGGCGGGCTGACATCATCCTAAGACTAAGATGGGTAATCGAAAAGTATTTAGTTGCAAATAAATAGGCGACCACTCGTCCGATCACACAAAGTGTAAATTTTTACGCCACCGCACATTTTTCGGCAAATCCGTTTTGGCTATCCCACATTGCAGCCAATTTCCAAACCCGCACAAGAACCAGCTGTAGGGCCAAAGGCTTGCAAAAGAGCTGCAATCTTCACTTTAATTGTTAATTCAAAACATATGAAAAATAATTTACCACAAATATTTTAATACTATAAAAATGTTTCCCCTTGTTATTCTTCTATTAGAACTTTTGGCGCGATTTTTTGAATGAGCAGTTGCTGGGAAAATTGTAGCTTATAAAATATCTTCTCACAGAAAACCGGAAGGAGAAAAAAAACTCAGAAAGTTTGGATTATTAATTTTTTCAAACATTTTAAAACCATTAGAATCAAAGAAACAAAAGAAGCACTTGAGCATTGCGTAGAATCCTGTCGCCAATGTGCTGATGGATGTACATCGTGCGCAATTGACGGTAAAGGAAAACCTGGAATGGAAACATGTATCCGGTTGTGCACGTTTGCGGGGCTTGCGCAGAAGAATGCCGAAAAATTTCACAATGAACGTTGTAAAAAAATGTGCAGAAATTTGGCGCACTTGTCCGGCACAATACAAAAACATGGAAGCCTAAAAAAATAATTCTTAAAATCAATTAATAATTTAAAACTAAATAAATGAAAACAATTAAAAGTTTAGCTATTATTTGTGCTGTGGCACTCATGACTTCTTGTGTAACAACTGCAAAGTTTCCAGTTTCAAGCACTGTTCCGGCTGCTGACATTACAGCCAAGAAGAAACAAGACAAGAACAAAAATTATTTAATTGAGGTAACGGCAAGAAATTTAGCTGAGGCAAGCAGACTAAACCCTCCAAAAAACAATTACAGCGTTTGGATTATTACATCTGATGGTACTATTAAAAATGTAGGTCAATTGACAAACAAAAATGCTAAAAAAGCAACTTTGGAGACAACAACTCCATTTGATGTGAAGGAAATTTTCATTACTGCTGAGGAACAAGGCAATCTACATTACCCTTCTGGGACAGAAATTTCTCGAACTACTTTTAATAAGTAGTATTATGAAATTTTCAAAAACAACATTATTGCTACTTCTTGTTGGGGTAGCAATAATCTTAACACAAGATCTCCTTTTCGGCTGACACAGTCGTTTTGGTTGACATTTGCCCAATTATTTGAATATGCACCAGCGTTAGACGTTATAAAACATAAAATGAAAACAATCGTTGAGTTACAAAAAGATTTGCAAGCTTCATTCAAATGATTCAAATATCCCAATAAAAGCAGATATCCCTAATTCGCTTAATAAATTATTGCAAAAAACATGAAAAAGAAAGAATCTAACAATAAACCTCAATCAAAAAAGGGAGTACGACAGAAGTCAAGTTATTTTACTTGTTTGAGGCATCCAGAGGTTAAAAAAAATAAACCCGGAAAATGCCCGAAATGTGGAAATATTTTAAGACTAAAAAAATAAATTGCCTGTTTAAAGTTTTTTTCCAGACATAATATACCACTATGGGCAATAAAAAAAACTCATCGCTTTGAAGGGAATGAAAAGGCAGGGACAGTTTATAAACAATCAAAAAATTCCCCTGTCATTAAAAGTTATCAATTCAAGGAACTGCAGCTATCATTGTTGTAAACTACAACGTTTTGTTAGCTTACTTTTTCATCGTTAACAATGGTATAAAGCTTTGAAAAGACATTTGGCGGGTTACACTTTTACCAAACAGTTTTTCAAAGAATGTAAGATTGTGGGTAAACATCACAAGCATGTCAGCTTTTATAGCAGCAATGTATTCATCAATTCCTTCTGTTATTTCATCATTAATTGAAACTTGAAAAGTGATTTTTGTATACTTCGCTTTCTTAATGACATTTGAAGCAATACTAGCTACGTCTATTTTCTTCTTTGATTTTGCAGAAATGATATGCAAGATATGGACAGAGGCATCAAAGCGTTTTGCAAACGGAACAAGAGCTTTCATATCTGCATTAATATTTTTCATGTCTGTTGCATAAACAATACGCTTCAGGTTTTTGAACCTTGCAAACTCGGGAACGGTAATTACAGGAATATCACTTTTATTAATAACTGCCGCTGCGTTACTGCCAATCAAAATTTTTTCTAATCCTGTTGCACCTTTCGTTCCCATTATTATAAGTGAAATATCATTATATCGCGCAAAATTTCCAACTATGCTTTCAACAGGATAGCCTTTGATAATTTTGTAAGAAATATTGATTTTTCCTCTATTCTCTTTCTTGATTTCGTTAATCAATTGAATGCAATCCTGCTTCGCGTTATCAACCATCGCATTCTCAATACTCTTTACTTTAATGGCAGTTGACGCGCGGGGTGGCGCATCAATATGCACAACATTAAGAAGAACGAGTTCAGCATTAAGTTTCTTTGTCATTTTTACGGCATAGTTAACCGCTACTTTTGACAATTTAGAAAAATCGGTCGGGATGAGAATTTTCATTGGGATTCGCTTTAATTCGTTCAAGTCATTTGCCCTTATTACACTAAGCCCGCTTCAAGGTTTTGCTGTGATGGTAAATTACTTGCATCCAGGCTTTGCGGCAATTGAAACAAAACTATTAGTCTCAAACTTCATGCTAGCTGATTTATCACATACAAACGATATGATATTCATCATGAGGCCAGAGTGTCAAAGGTTTGAATTTTAGAATGCTGAAATTATTCAACTAGCTTTACTAAATACGCAAAATATTCAGGTCGGAGTTAGATCTAATACAGATTCAGATTAGCAATTAAATCATTGGTAACTTTAACCGACGTTTTCCTCCTAATTTCCATTATTTCTTTTTTTGGCACGTTCAGTAAAAAAGAAATAACAAGTGGTCGCAATCGCGCTAAATAGAACATGTGTAATAATCAAAATCCAATTCCTCGCCTCTGCAAACCATGGAAATAATGCAGAGAAGCCATAGAAATTGATCAGGTAAAGCGACAACCCAAACCTCAAACTTATAACCAGACTTGTTGTCAATGAGCGACCAGTTATAAAAAGCGCCAGGAAATATGTGAATGTTATACTCAGAGCAATATGAAGAGCAAATGCAATTAGAAAGATCCCGAATTCAAACGCCTCCGGTCTATTTAAAATATTTTCGCCTAACAAAATTGCCGCGATCATTTTTGGGTATCGCCAAACTGCGGAGGCATCAAAGATCGCCGTTAACAGAATATGAATAACCATGAATAAAGTACCGGCTATTGAACCCGCAAAAACTATCGAACTCCAATAAACTTTCGGCAAGAGTCTTTTATTCACTCTTAGTGATTTCGTTTGATTCATAAAGTTGAATTTATCAACGAGAAGGACGGATTTCAATGATTTATATTTCGTCAAACAACTGACGATTGGTGTTTTTTTACCGCATGAAGAATATATTACTTTTCATGGTTAGAATGATTCGAATGTCCTTTCAAATGAAAGGACAAAAACCGCTTTGCCGAGATCGAATATTATGGCCTTAATTTTTTTATTGGTATCATTTAGGACTAACAGTCTTAATATGTTCCAGGTTGGTTTCTTCCAAGCACTCCGCCATATACACGTCATGACATTTTTTTATTTTCTCAACGGCTTCCAATTCAGCAGCCGATGGAATTGAAGGCGGATTATAAATATCAAATACCTTAAAATCAATACCCGCGTTCAATAGATGTCTGGTAGCAGGTTCATAATAGCTCGGCTTCATGTTTAACAATATTTGCAGCAAATGGCCTTTACTACGAATGGAAGTGGCTCACTTACAATTATGGTAACATCAATAAAAAAATAGAAATAACTAAAATGAAGCTCAATGGAATTCCGATCAATAGCGCTAAAAGCAAACTTTTTGATGTAATATACTTTCTTAAGGAAAGTTTATATATAACTAAGCTAAAACTGAAGGCTGGAATGAAATAGATAAGAAAACTGAAGATGTTACCTGGCTCGAGCAATTCGACTATTCCTTTGGTTTCGCTATCAATTAATAAAAGTGCAAAGCAGGCAAAAAAAGCAATTAAAAATATTATCAAGAATTGCTTAGTAAGCGATTTGTTTGTTCTCGCAGATTCCATAACTTTTAAACTAACGCAGAAAAGGTAATTTTATTTTTCTTTTTAAGAGTCAAAATTCCGTCTCATATAGTCACTGAGTCAAAATATTTGCAGCTCACCGCCCCGGTTGTATCTTCCGTATTGAACCGCTCTCCCTTTCTCCGGTACTTCAACCACTACATCAACATTGTACTTGAATTCGCTTGACCATTTTGAATCACCGTCCTTTGTTTAGACTCGACGTCCACTTAATTAAGTATAATGCTTATTTTTTTTTTCACTCTATCTGGATTTATGTTCGTTTTCCTTGTACCACTTTCGCTTATATAGCCAGGCATTTGTACTGTCAGGCTTCTTAGTTGTCGGATAGAATCCGTAAATATTCGGTTCCTTAATTAATTCCAATTTTCCATTAAACGAATAAACTGAATAAATAAGAATAGTTGAATCATTGAGGATTAAACCACGATCCTCGAATAACCATCTTTTGCATGGCTCCTGCGTGTGATAATTAAATGATTGAAATTTAATGCTGTCCTTTTCAACATTATATACTCCCCAACCTTCCTTGTCATTAAAATGCCAGGAATTATAAACCTCTTCTTTAAGAACCTTTTCCGGATCAGCCCAAAATTCCTTTCCAATTGGAAAGTGCGATGAATGAGTTGTCATTTTCCCATCCGAATAAAGAAAAAAAGATCCACCACCGTTTCTGGAAACATATATTCCGTTTGTTTTTAATGTAGTCCTTCTAAAATCACTTGCATGGAGTGAAAATTTATTCTTATAACAAGTTGGCCTAAAAATGCAACTTGAAGTAAAAAAAATAATTACCCATATTATTAAATGACGATTCATGAGTACGGAGACGATGGGTTATCAGGCATTATTACTCTGTAATGTCTTGAAAGAACTAAAGAAATTCCAAAAAATAAAACGCAGCATATTGCTTTCACTGGCAACCATAACTAAAATATCAAATAGTAATTACTCCAATATTAGTTAGTAATCTTTAGAAAACAAAAATTAACCCACGGTACACGGCATCCATCACCAATGTCAACTTCAATTGCTCACAAAAAAAATTTGCATTTTTAAAGCATTTGCTGTTGCTCTTCCAAACGCTAACCTGATTGACAAATAACTTAAACTGTCACTGAATATAATCATGGTGGCATCAAATTTAATAGAGTTAAACAAAACAAACGATAAGTCTTGTTGGCTTGTGTTAAAGGAGGTTTAACGATCTACGCGCGCTGAACAGAAAATGGAAATTAATCCCGATAACCATAAACTTTTTCTCGACATAGTAGAGTCTATCAATGATCCCGTTATCGTTAAAGATCTTACAGGCACAATACGATTTGTAAACCGGGCAACAGAAAACCTTTTTGGTTTTACAAAGGAGGAGCTTGTAAATAAAAGCATTAACCGGCTAATTCCTCCCACCAGGATAAACGAAGAAAAAAGAATGATTGAGAGTGTTTTATGGGGCGACCGTGTTGAGGATTTTGAAACAGAACGGGTAGATAAAAATAACAACGTTATTTATGTTTCACTTAGTTTATCACACTTAAAAGATTCTGAAGGAAAAATTGTTGGACTGGTTACTGTATTGCGCAAGGTAACTGACAAGAAAAAAGCAGAAGGCAGATTTCAGGCACTATTAGAATCCGCGCCTGATGCAATGGTGATTGTAAACAGGTTTGGACAGATTGTTCTTGTTAATGCGCAAACTGAAAAGCTCTTTGGCTTCAGTCGTGATGAATTACTTGGACATGAAATTGAAATCCTCATCCCCGATCGGTTTAAAGGCAAACATCCTGATCATCGCAAGAATTTTTTTAATAATCCAAAGATCCGTGAAATGGGAGCGGGCCTGGAACTCTTCGGCATGCGGAAAGATAAAACTGAATTCCCCGTAGAAATAAGTTTGAGTCCATTACGACTTGAGGACGGGCTGTTTGTTTCTGCAGCAATACGTGACATAACTGTAAGAAAAAAAAGTGAAGCGAAATTTCGAGGTCTTCTTGAATCTGCTCCGGATGCAATGGTTATTGTAAACAACAAAGGAGAAATTATGCTTGTTAATGCGCAGGCGGAACGGCTTTTTGGTTTTAAAAGACAGGAAATTATTGGTGAAAAAATAGAAATTCTGATCCCCGATCGTTTCAACCACATCCATCCAAAGCATCGCCAGGAATTTTTCGCACATCCCAGGCCAAGAGCAATGGGCGCAGGACTTGAATTGTATGGCAAGAAAAAAGATGGTACGGAGTTTCCCGTAGAAGTCAGTTTAAGTCCGCTTGAAACAGAAGAAGGATTACTTGTTTCTTCCGCAATCAGAGACATCTCAAAACAAAAACAGGCGGCAATTGAATTGAAGAATTATGCAAATCAACTTGAGATTTCGAATAAAGAACTTGAGCAGTTTGCTTATGTAGCTTCACACGATTTACAGGAGCCATTGCGAAACATTACAAATTACGTAGGCCTGCTGGAAAAAAAAGTCTCCGGTTTACTCAATGACGAAACCAAACACATTCTTTCAGTACTACTTAAGTCCGCGGGACGAATGAAGATCCTGATACTTGATCTGCTGAATTTTTCCAGAATAGGAAGAGACAGAGTCTTTGAAAAAATAAATTGTAACGACGTAGTTAATGAAGTACTGTCGAACTTTGAAAACACAATTAAAGAAACGAATGCAAAAATCAGCGTAGGGAAGTTACCTGAAATCACTGCCACAAAAACAGAGATAGAACAATTATTTCAAAACCTTATCAGCAACGCATTAAAATTCAGAAGTGAAACAAAAAGTCCTGAAATTACAATTCAATGCGAAGATAAAGGGAATGAATGGGAGTTTTCTGTTTCAGACAATGGTATTGGTATTGAAAAAGAATATCAGCACAAACTTTTTCTGCTGTTTCAGCGCCTGCATCCTGATTCATCTCATTCGGGAACCGGTATAGGATTGGCTATCTGCAAAAAAATTATAGAATTATATAAAGGAAAAATATGGGTTAATTCAAGCGCCGGCAATGGCGCCACCTTTTATTTTACAATACCAAAAAAAGATAACGTATCATGAAAAAATTGAAATGCATATTGCTTGTAGATGATAATGACGATGACAATTTCTTTCACGCGTTGGTCATTAAAGAAGCTGACGCCGCCGAGCAAATTAAAACAGTCACTAATGGTGAAAAAGCTATTGAGTACCTGAAAAAAAGCAAGGAAGATCCAATAAATTTCCCGATTCCTGACCTGATCTTATTGGATATAAATATGCCGAGGATAAATGGGTTTGAATTTCTGGACAAAGTAAAAGCGGAAAATATTATCGACACAAACAAGACGGTGGTAATTGTTTTTCTTACAAGTTCACTTAACCCACACGATCTGTCAATGGCCGGCGAAAAATACGCGTCTCAAATTAAAGATTACAAAACCAAACCTCTCGACAAAAAAATGCTTGAGGAAATAATTGAAAAGTATTTTGGGGAACAATGATATGCTGGTTTGTCCAATGCGGTGAGGCATCGGCAACAATTTATTCCTTACACAATCTCGTTTTAGAGAGTTTGCCGTTTGAAATTACAGCAACAAGATAAACTCCCCTCGGCAGAGCCGAAATATCAATCAGTTCACTGTTTATCCCTTCTTCTGATTTCACCGAGCTTTCATAAACTGTTTTACCAGTGTAATCATAGATCAGAATTGTTGACACCTGTCTCTGATCTGAAGAATATGAAACGTTCACCGTACTGTAAGAAGGATTCGGATGAACGATAACCTGCTCCTCCGGAAAACCTTTGTTCACTGATACTAATGCCGGAGCGGAATATTTATTTTTTCCATCGAGATCCGTTTGCTTCAGCCTGTAATAAGCATTTCCTACAGTAGGATTCGCGTCAAATGCCATATACTGTGTAGGCGTTGCTGAATTCCCCACCGCTTTCACTTTCATCAACTCAACGTAAGTTGATCCGTCAACAGATTTCTCAACTGTGAAATAATCATTGTTGGTTTCAGTTTGTGTTGTCCAGTTCAAATCAACAATATTATCTGATGAAACATAATTCGCTTCGAACTTCATCAGCTCGATAGGAAGAACGATACAGTTGAATGTTGCAGTTCCGGTAAAGTTCAGATTATAACCAGCTCCTGTTGGCGTCCATTCATCAACTACCATGTAATAGGTTTGTCCCGCTGTAACGTTTAACGGAGATACATAACCATTTCCAAGTACGTTTTCAGTCAGATCGAGGTTACCAGCTGCCATTCCGGTATTTCCTGTAGTACCTGCATCACTGCAACGTATTGGAGCTCCCAGAGCACCACACAAAGTTCCCGGACCGTACAACGCAAAATCATAATCATCGGTTGCAGTCGAAGGAACGATATTGAATGCCAATGTACCGCTGGTTAATATTGTAAAGGTGTACCAGTTACTGTGATTCTCGCCACCTGCAGGACATGATGCGCCACTACATCCTTCAGCCATAATTCCGGGACCTGATGCGTTTCCAGCATTACCAGAGTTACCGCAGATTGGTGTTGCAAAAGGACAATCTGCATTCGTTGTTCCTGTTGGCCCGCCAGCACAGGGAACACAACTTAATGTTGCGGACCATCCTGCCATAGCCACTGACGCGTCTGAAGTAAAACGAAAAGTAAGACAACCACTTGCATGTGTAGAAGTGTAACTGAAAGGTACAGCAGGAGTCCCACAAATTCTGCCCGATGCAGAAGCAGGCGCTGTTGTAAAAAGAGTGCTGTTCTGCGTAGGTCCGTTTCCAATAGTAAGATAATCGTAATAACAGTCCAGCGGATTGGGTCCCGGAGGATCAATCTTGCCTTCCATTGCGTAGGAATTGAATGTCACTTTCATACACATACCTGCGGTGTTAGGACAAAACGTACGGTAAATGGCATTTACACTGAGCGCGTAATTACCACCTGCACCGCCATTGTCAGTGTAGGTTCCCGAACAGGTTGCTACCTCACAGGCGCCGACATATTCGCTTTGTATTCCAACCGTTGGATGAGTATATGTCTGTGCAACATACACGAAAGGAATACAGAATATTAAAAGTAAAATTCGTTTCATTCGGTTTCAGTATAATATTGCGGTTTCAAACTTTTTCTTAGCGAGGCTTTATCTATCGAATAGAGAATAATGATAATATTATTCGATGTATCGGTCACTTCAACATCTATACTTTGCTGTCGAAAATGATCATACTGATTAATATCGAGGTGAGTAATCAATGCTGAATCAGGAGAAGAATTATTTTTGATTTCATAATCAACATACAACCGCTCCATATTTGTTGGGTTATATTGTTGGCCCACTGACTTACCCGTTTGGGAGTAAATAATTCCGGCAAACAACATCAGCGTTATAAGGTTGAAAATTCTCATGGTTTTATTAATTACACTCTAAACACAAATTTAGTCTAAAAATTGCGGTAAGTCAATATCAACCAGGTGCGCCTAAATCGTGAAAAGAGCTCAAATTTCACAATTCAGGAACTATTTCTTTTTGCAGAGGGTATTTTTTGGGGAATCCATGTTTAAAGTCCTTCAAAAGATTGCAGCCCCCTCTTTTTTAATTCGTTAAAACGGAATTTTATTTTAATCAGATGCGTCAAGCATTTGTTAAGGTTCTAAACGGTTTATGGAATCCATTCAATGCCTGCATCAAAAT
This sequence comes from uncultured bacterium, assembly GCA_966211935.1. Taxonomy (GTDB): domain Bacteria; phylum Bacteroidota; class Bacteroidia; order B-17B0; family Aurantibacillaceae; genus AM-1111. The sequence goes on from CBIHPU010000063.1 coordinate 10,601, forward strand.
AGCAAAACGAAAAGGAAACTCATTGTCATTAATACATAAGAACATGGAAACTAAATCTAAATCACAGTTGCATAAAAAAATTTTCAAAGGTACTTTGCTTGTCGCGTCTGCTTTGATGCTCGCCGCTTTTGTATTACCGAAAGATTTCTATACGCCGGTAAATGAAAGCGCATTCACCAAAGACCTGCTGCGAAAAACAGAAGTGTTTACAAAACATACTGCTGATGAACGCGTTTACCTGCAATGTGACAGACCAATGTATGAACCAGGGGACAATATTTGGTTCGCCGCTTATCTGCTGGAAACTCAATCTCTGAAAGCAAGTAAGACAAGCGATATTCTACACGTTGAACTCATCGATCCAAAAGGTACCGTTGCAAAAACAATCAACCTGATTTCG
>CBIHPU010000064.1:0-10960 GCA_966211935.1 uncultured bacterium
CTTCTCCAGGAATGTCTTCTTGCATGTAACAGGAACTTCAACAAAGTATTATCAGGTTGGTTCGCAGATGTATTCATGTATCTCGAACCAACAAAGACAGAGTTACTACAAATTCAGGGCGAATTATTTTCGGTGCTTGGCTGCATTCATAGTAAGCCGGTTAACACTGCATTAAAATGCATAAAGAAAATCCAGGACGACAAGGAATTCAATTACTCCGGCTTCCTCAGTATGACGTCAGCTATAGTTGCTTCTGACGTAAAGGCCACTGTTTCGCTCGTTTTAGGGATTCTCGCAAAACTCGCCAGGAAATTCCCTGAAGCACAGGAAGAAATAAGCCTCATTACCAGCCAGGCATTAATTCATTCCGATAAAGAAATACAAAGTACCGCAGCAAATATTGTCTCAAAGTTTGGCGATGTGAAAAATGAGGAACTTAAAAATTCTTTAAAAAATTCCTACGACAGTCTGTTAAGCGGTACAAGAGCGGAACTAAGTGAGTTCCTAACCGATCATCAAACTTCAACTGAAACTACTATTTCTGAAAACAATTACGAGCAAAAAGTTGAAATCATTCCCTTTCCGAAAACCCTAGATGATTTAATATTTCTCGCAAGCGAAGCATTTGATAACAACCATTCCTGGCACCTTGAGATTCTTCCCGCTGCAATTTTAAAATTCAGTAACGAAATAAAACCGCAAGATCTTCCGCGATTTGAGCCGGCATTTCAAAGGGCATTCAACCTTTTGAAAAACTGGCTTAGATCTAACAACGGCTATCTCGATTATATGTTGGCTTTTTACTTCATTGACTTCGGGCACTGGATTTTTAAAAAGTTTAAGAAAGACGCTGAATGCATAATCAACGTTTATAAAAAATATGATCAAAAGGAAGGCGACAAAGTCGAATCATATACGATTTCACCAGCCAACTCATCATATCTAGCAGAATGGAAGCCATATAAAAAACTGACTTCTTTAACAGCGTTTCGGAAACTTTTGATTTTATCTAATGAAAAATTGCACCGAGCGGAATTGCTTCCATTGTTAAGTACTCCAACTCATGTAAACGGTAGCATTGATGCTCACGTATTAATTGAAAGGATGCAAGCATATCAAAAGAGTGGGGACACAACCAGTTCACTAGATTTACAGGTGGCTGTTTCCCGATGTGAAATGGATGCGAGTCAGTATGAATTTGCGAAACAGTCACTGAGGGGCGAATGGAGAGAACTTATGATATTTTTACTCAATAAAACATCCGAACCTTCAGGACCTTTTACAGAAGAAGCAGCCTGGATTATTGCTTCTCTGAGGAAAAATGGAAAAAATATATTTCAGCAATTCAATAGCTTCAATTGCTGCAATCAACCTTTATCTAATTACAGCGGTGATTTGGATTGGAAAGCTTTTGAGGAACATTATACAGTTGACCAATACGAATATAAAACACAGAAAACTATTAAAGTCCCAGTTACCCATAAAATCCTGCTGGTATCAAAGGATAAAAATGTGGAAAAGAAAGAAAGTGTCTTTAAGAAATTTGTTTCCGGCCTGATACCTAAAAGTTCAGAAGAGATTGATGCAATATTTTTCGACACGTTATTATTGGATGATACCTTTCTGGATCACGAACATAACGATATTAGCAGAGTACTTTCCCTTCTGCCACATTATCCGTCTCCGATAATGGCTGAAATGACAAATCGCACGCTTAAGCATTCTACCTTTTGGAATGAAACTGATAAACGTTTTGTAAACTCTGCTCTGCAATATTTTTACGCAAATTGGAACTACAAGGGCGAGTTGGAACATTTATTTTTAGCAGGCTGCATGGTTTGCTCTGATAAAACTTCAGCAAATATAGCGGGTGAAATCTGGATCAAATACGCGCCGACAGGAGCCTTAAATAATGCTAGGGTAGGGCAGATAATCGGAAAGATTGAGGCAGTTGAATATGCCCCGTTAAAGCGATTTACGGACCTTGTTACAAACCAATTAATGAGGGTCTCTGCTACTCACAATTCACTATTACAGGAATTGATTGAAAATATCTTGGATCAAATGCCCGAAAAACAAATCAAAAACCTAAAAAAATTGATCGAACTATTGGAAGAATTATCATCCATAAACAATCGAACCATCAGCGCGAATATTGAAGAAAAAATCCTTCGATGGAAAGAAAAAAAGACTTCTTTCAAGGGTTAATTCAAGTCTTAAAACAAAAAAAGGATCTGTGTTATTGAATACTTTTCCGTTGCCTATTCGCCAAAGAAAATCTCAAAGTATCTTTCATCAACTGATTGTTTTCTGGATTGAAAGTTTTTAACTCTGCTACAATAGAAGGATTTGTCGAAAGGCGACTCGCAACAATTTCGTACGCTTTTTCTTGAATAGAAGCAGAAAGTTCATTTTGTTTTTTGAACTCGTGCCTTATCACATAGAGGAAATCTTCTTTATTCGAATTATCCAGGCTTGAGTAAATCGCTTCAATTGATTTTCCTCTTTCTTCTACATCAGAAATGTTCTCAAAATAATTATTCAAACAATTGATCGCGTCGGTTTTTGTTCGCCAGCCTTCCATTAAAAGGTCTTGACCTGCCGCCGGATTATTCATCTTCTTGCTATAAATCAGTGAAGCTTTAACAAACTGATGGTTCTTTTTATAATTATCAGCTACTTTTTCATAATACAAGTCTGCTTCCCTTCGCTTGCTGATTGAAACATAAAGATCGCCGACTTTCTCATTATCATTTAGCTCTTTATATATCCCGATTGCATCGATAGTCATGTTTCCTTTTTCATAACATTGCGCTGCCCGCTTTTTATCCATCGCATGTTTGAGATAGATGGAAGCGGCGTCCCGGTAATGCTGTCCCTGTTCAAGCGCTTCAGCAGCTTTAATATAATTTTTTAAAAGTTTCATATACACGAAAGCAGCCTTGTGATACTCGCCTTTTCTGATTAACTCTTCAGCAGTCGCATTATATTGTTTCTACAATTTGAGGTTCTCGCTAGGTGCCGAGTTCAATTTTCACAAAATACTATTTGTGAAGGGCGACACCAGGCTCGGCGGAATTATCCGAAACATTCATTCTAAGATTGAAAACATAAAAGCAATGTGTCCCGAAATGGATGTTCAGCCGCAGGTTGCGATGACGAAGGATGTGAATTTTGAACTGCTAATGGTGTAGTATTTTATTACCCTCATTAATTAATGAAAGCAAATATCCGTAGTGAACCTTGAAATGAATCCAGGAAAAAATTATATAAAAAAAACCCAGTACGAAAACTCTACAATAAAGGGTAAATACAATCGCAAGCCCCCGCAGTTTTCTGTGTCAGTTCTTAATAACGTGAATTTCCTTATCAAAGGATGGCGTAATTATCTTAATCAAATATATTCCACTCGTAAAATTTGCAAGATTCAATTTTATCGTTTGTTCTCCGGCGAATAACTCTATTTTTTCTTCCAATAACATTCTGCCAGAAATATCAAACAGACTTAAACTTCCAGTTGAATATTCAGTCGACATACAACTTATTAGCAAATTTTCTTTGCATGGGATTGGATAAACACTCAACTCCTGATCTTTGCCAGCTGTCTGCAAATTCAGACATGTATTCACCAAAACTGTGTCACTCGCCCAGGTCCAGCAATTAGTTGAATCAATGTATAGGTAATTTATTACGTTGATGCCTATGGCAGCCTGTTGCGGGTCGAAAAAATTATTGGAAACGACTCCCGGGCCTGAAAAATATCCCCCGGAAGGATTTGAACCGCTAAGCTGAAACGCACCGTCGTCAGAGCATAAAGTATCAAATGCAGAAAAATCTAATGTTACTACAGGCGGAATGTAAACCGTTATAAACGCTGAATTACTGTCTATACATCCATAGCTGTCGATGCCAACAACAGTGAATGAGTCAGAATTCTGTGGATAAAAGGGAACCGAGTTTTGTACACTGTCACTCCATGTATATACAGACGCTCCACTTGCAGTTAAAGTAACCGATTGTCCCGAGCAAACATTATTTGATGACGTGCTGATGGTAACTGTCGGATTATGTATGGTCAGAAGAGCATAGTTTGTCTGCCAGCTTCCACAACTATTCGTTATAACGCAGCGATATTTGAAATTGGATAAATTCGCATTGTATACATTAACTTTCAAAGTGTCATTAATAACGCCCGAATAAATTTGATTGTTCTGAACATTATTGAATGTGGCTCCGTTGGAAGACTGCCACTGATACGCTACACCGGTATCCGATGTAGAGACATAAAATTCAACAACGCTATCAGTGGTGCATATATGTAATGCAGTAGGATCTATTACGTTTGCTGCGCCATTGCATAATAAATATTTTGCGATAAACGCATCGTTCATTCCGCCAGCCATAAGAATTTGAATTCCAGGTCCTGGATCAAAATCTGTATCGCCGGATACACCTCCGGTAAGGTAAATATTACCAAGATTATCTTCAGCATGTGCTGATACTCCTCCCGGTAAAGGACTATACATTACTTTTGAATATAGGTAGTTGCCAGAAGTATCATATGAAGCTACAAAACCATTTCTCACAAAACTTGAGATTTCATTTTTAACCAAAGGTCCTGCATCAAAGTCTACTGTGTCTTGAAAATATCCACTAAACGTTATATTTCCCTGCGTATTAACAGTAAGATCTGTTGGCATTACAGAAATATGAGCTCCCTCAAAAGCATTTGCCCAGATATAATTGCCCGCAGTGTCGTATTTCGCAAGAAATAATGCGCCGGTATTCGTTACTGGCAAGTTCTTCACGCCAATGCCGGGATCAAAATCTCCAGTTTGTCCTGCAACTGCACCAGCTAATACTACATTTCCTGTTTGATCGAATTTTATTGCAGTACCTGTATTAGAATAACTATTGCCACCAATTTTATTTGCCCAGATATAATTCCCTGACGCGTCATACTTAGCAAGAAACACATGATTGCCGGTAAGATAAATGTTGGCTGTTGACGGACCTGGATCAAAATCAATATTACCACTTCCCGACATCTGACCGGTTAAATATATGTTATTTTGTAAATCACACGCAACGCCGCGATCGAACAATACACAGGAAACCGGAATTGATTTTGCCCAAAGGAAATTGCCGGCGGAATCAAATTTTGAGAAAAAATAATTATTCGTTCCAGTTGCTGTAATTGGTGCAATACCAGGGCCTGGATTAAAATCGTATGTACCGGTAAAATATCCAACAACAATTACATTGCCAGCACTGTCTAATGCAATTGCTTTCGCTGTTCCAAAGTTTGTAGCTACACCAAAATTCCTGGCCCATAAAAAATCTCCGTTCTGATTATACTTCGCAACAAAGCAATCGTTATACTGCATTCCGCCTGCCGAAACAAGATTATACACCCCCGGACCCGGATCGAAATCAACAGTGTCATTGAAAATACCACATATATAAATATTCTGGTACTTGTCAGCTATTCCTTCGTAACAGAAAATCGAAGCATCCATACTACTTTCGATGGTGCGAACCCAAACGAGTGAAGCAGTTGCGGAATATCGGGCCAGATAAACATGGCTTCTTTTAATACCGCCCTGGATATTCTCCACCGTTGAGAAATCGAAATCTGCACTGCCATCAATATTTCCCTCAATGAGGATGTCTCCGTTGGAAATAACCTGTATTGATGCTGCGATGTCTGGTCCCCCGTCACCACCAAATGCCTTTCCCCAGATGTAATTGCAATCATTGTCAAGTTTATCAATAAAACCATAGTTTGAATCGATATAAACACTGTCAACTGCTGGGGACGGATCAAGGTCCGCTGTTCGCGCAATGATTCCTCCAAATAGAATATCCTCGTCTTTGTCAATTGCAATAGCAAACGCAATGTCATTGTTTTTATGTGTTACACTACCGGAATATATAAAATTACCAGAGCTATCCAGTTTTAAAATGAACGCATCCAGGTTGCCCGCTGAAACCATATTTTGCACAGCTGGTCCAGGATCAAAATCAGAAGTGCCAGAAAAGTAACCACCTATAAATACATTTTCGAGGCTATCAGAACATACGGCCAATGCAACATCATCATTAGGACCTCCAACCGATTTGGCCCATTTTAAATTAAATGCTGAGTCATATTTGCAGACAAAAATCTCCTTGTACATGTTGCTGTTTAAACCCGCCACACCCGCTCCTGGGTCAGCATCTGCTGTATAATTAAATGTGCCTGAAATATACAGGTCACCATCATCAGTGAACGACAATTTGTTTGAACTCATAGACGAACCGCTGGCACCAATTAATCTTGCCCCGGAAACAAAAATTCCGTTTTGATCATAACGTGCGCAAACTATGCCTGGTCCTGTATATGTAACCACATTTGTTCCCGGATCAGCATCGAATGTTTGATTAATAATTAAACTTAAATTCACGTTACCCGACGGATCAAGTTTCAAATCTTCTGCATAGACATTAGGACCTCTCAGCGGTTTTACCCATATAAATGAGCCACTGCTATCAAGCTTCAGCAGATACGCCGAAGAGTTTCCTCCTTTTAAAGTATCCATTGTCGCTGAGGCATTAAAATCAACAATACCCGAAAAATTTCCGGTTGCAAAAATATTGTCTCCAGTTGAATCCGCTGCCAAAGCCATACCATTAGCACTTCCGGGCGTATATCCTAATCCTGTATTGGTATATCCCCCGCCAAACCAGTTTGCCCAAATTAAATTACCGTTATTCGAAAATTTAGCAATGAAACTGCTGCTGGGATAACCAGTATAAAACGAAGTTTCAGGACCTATGCGAAACTCACCGGAGCCGGGATCAAAATCAGCATACCCCTCGAGACTCCCTGTTATATAAATGTTTCCACTATTATCTAACTTAAGATCATTTGCCATGTCTATACCGGGTCCGCCTACACCGATCGCCCAAACTACTTTTCCCGCCGGTGTACTCTTGGTAATAAATACATCCATATATCCATGGCAAAACACAATTAAACGCGAAGTGTCAGGATCAAAATCTGCATGATCGTAAAAGCGTCCAGTGCTATAAACGTTTCCTGAGTCGTCTGTTGCAATAGCCCTGACTTCAGTAAAGCCGCCACCGGTTGAGATACCATATACAAATTGTGGGTTTGTTATTACCTGGGAGAAGAGATTTAAGGAAAGAAAATAAATTACTAATAGAAGTGTAAATCTGTTGAATTTCAGCTGCATTGAAAAAAAATTAAGAAATGGCTGATAAAATTACGGTTTTTCATCCACCAACATGAAGGTATCTGAGTTGCATTGACGATTTAACATAAAGGAAAATTCGCTTCTAAAAATATTTTTGCTTGATACAAACAACGACTTCGTTTTGTTCATGAAATTGTTGGTGACAATTCTGGAAAAAACGTCATTAGGCAATCGTCTGGATATTACCATGTATCTTCCTGTACGAAATCCGGTTCTCTCAGGCCAACTTCAAGTGATACACATGCTATGGCGACCTTTTCTGGATATAATGTTTCAGATCAAAAATGCGAGAAACGGGTTTTTATCGACACTGTTTTTCAATCTTGCTGCGCTTCATAATACGTGAAAACGTTATATTTGCGGATGCTTCCAGTAAAAATTACCACAAAGAAGGAAGGAAAAACCTCAAAAAAACATGAAGAATCACGGGATAAATTACCTTCTCAGTCCGATTTCCTATTGAAATATGACATTGACGCAGAAAAGTTTAAAGGTACTGGAATTCAATGGGAAAATTTGATAACTATTTTTGATAACTATTTAAAGATTAAGGATTCACTTAATCATACTGGTCAGACAATTGTTAGCATTTTATTTAGTAGCGAGGCAAGGGCTAGCGGAGTTCATTCTGTTCGATATCGAATAAAAGATACATTCGGATTAATTGAAAAAATTATACGGAGAAAGATTGAGAATCCAAAAAGCAAGGATGTAACACTCGAAAATTATAGAAATGAGATTACTGATTTAATTGGAGTTAGGGCCTTGCATGTTTTCAAACAGGATTGGTATAACGTTAGTAACTTTATTACATCCAAGTGGAATCTTAAGCGTGGCCATAAAAAAGTTGTGGTTTATTTTCGACGTACATTAAAGAGTGTCGTGAACGTGGATGTTTAACCAAAGAGCATCCCAAAGGTTATCGTTCCATACATTTTATTGTGCAAGTTAATACCACTAAAGAACCTCACTTTGCTGAAATCCAGGTGCGCACGATTTTTGAAGAGGGTTGGAGTGAGATAGATCACAAAATCAGGTATTCATCTAAAAAGAAAAATAAGAAACATCCATTGGAAGGGTATTTATTACTTTTGAATGGTATTGCTGGTAATGCCGACGAAACAGGGAAGTTACTAAAACAGGATCAAGCCGAAATCGATAAAAAATTATACGATGAGCGTTCAAGTAAGAAACAAAGCAGGCAGTCGAAGAAAGGAGGCAGAAATGCTTGACTTTATAATTGGGCAAGTGACAAATGTAATTGACGGCAATACTTTTGTACTGAAAACTACCCATTACGGAACACATAATATATTATACTATAAGGATCATGAAACCGTGAGGATTGCTGACACGCATGTGGATTCGTCTTTTTCGGCAACGGGCATTCAGCAAAAGCAGCATTTGAATCAAATATTGCTGGGCAGGCGTGTAAAATGTAATATCAGGTATCGTGATCAATATAATGTGTTAATTGCAAATGTGGAGTATTATTGAAATACTAAATAAGGTTCAATGGAATTTTTGAGCCCGTATAATATTCTTCTTATAATCAGTTTCAATGTTTTTTTGTTTTAAAATAACAAACAAATAAATAAATAAAATTTTATTCTCAAAACAAACTCAACTGATCCTTGTCGTCTTCTTTTATCTTTTGTTGTTTGCGGCGGAACTGTGAGGAATCTTCTTCAGTATAGGTTTCTGTTTTTTCTTCCGCTTTGTTAATTACAGTTTCTATTTCTGCAATAACGGCCCATTTCGTTTGGCGCGTCTTCAATATTGTTTTCAGCTTTTAGAATTCTCGCTTCAATTATTTGCGCCCTCCATATTTCCAGCAGTTCTAAAGAAGCGGTGTTTTTCTTCTGCTCCGCTATTTCCATTTGAATATGCACGAGGTCTATACGCTTTGCCAGTTCGCGGTCGGGCAATATAGCCAGCTTTGCAACATATGCTTCATGGTTATCAATACAATCTTTTATTCGTTGCGCGAAACTCATTTTTCATTTGCTACGGTGGACTCTTCAATAATCTATTTTTCCGGAAAAGGCACTCCTTCAAAAAATCTCTTTATTAATTCAGGAGTATCTTTACGAAGAACCTCCTCGAACTCAACTCCGGACCAAATCTCAACTTGTTTAATTCCTATTGTATTGGCCTGCTTCTTTATCTTCTCCCTTAATTTGACTGAAACTTTACCTCCACAAACAACAATTAGATTGTTCGGAATACTTTTATTTTTAGAAAGTTTGTCTATATCCTCTTTGGCTTTTTTGAGCGTAAGTTGGGCATAGTTGGCACACTGATAACAATATGTTTCTTCATTATGTACTCCCCAAATATCTCGGCCCCCGTCTTTTCCCGTTTCACCTAACCAATTTATCGCGCTCCATTCTTTTTGTCGTGAAACAAACGCAAAGGTTAGTCGTTCGAATTCAGTACCACTTCTATCGGAAAAATGAATTCGATGAACTGTTTTTTCTATCTGTGAGTTTTGTTTAATTGTTTCAAGTGGTTTAGGTACTAAATCTTCTAACGTTACGTAAATTTTTTCGAAAAATTCACTTTCGTTTTTCAACCATTTCATGACAATATTCACATATTTCATTTCATGTTTAATAAAATCCAATAAAAGACTTTCCTGTTTTATCCTATGCTGCTCTGAGACTAAAGTAAACCTGTGTTTTTTTGTATCTGTAATTAGTCCTTGGCCTATGTACGCGGAGGAATTAAATTCTCTTAAAAGCTTTTTGGTTAAACCAATTAGATTTTCAATAAGTTCTGATTGAGTTGCAATTTTAACTGTCGCTTGCTTTGTGTATTTGTTGAAATAAGGCTCCCCAATGGCTATAGGAAGATGTTTATCAAATCTCTCTTTTAAATGTTTGAAATAATCAATGTTAAATGGAAATAATTCTACCCATTTCCGATAAGTGTTATACAGCAAATTCAGATCAATTTGATAGCTTTTCTCAGTTCTATAATAGTTTTCAATAAATTCAATAATTCGTTTTCTTTTATCAGTAGGAAATAACGCGTCTTTACCATGAGCTTTTTCCACCCAATGTTTTAAATTATCTAAATAAAATGACAATCCAGGAGCAGAACCAAAACCACTTGGCAATTGCCCGAAACTCAAATAATTATAATGAATGTAATCTGTAATTTCTTTATACCAATTTGGAGAATTTATTTCTTTTTTAATTTGACATTCAGTATATGCAAGTTGATTTACGGTTTTATCTGCAACATATAGATAATGTAATTTATTGAACCATGATGCATGAATAAGTTTCCTATGTGATTCGCAGCAGTTCGGAAATTTGTTGTGCCATTTTTGAATATTTAGAAATGAAGTTGTATGGTATGAGCAACAGTTAGGGAAGTTCTCAGGCGTTTCGTAGCCGTCAGGCGGATTGACATTGCTGTAATATATTTCGAAATCTTTATTATCAAGAAGAGCGAATTTTGTTTTTTCACAATCGAGCTGGTCAAGCGCATTTTTCCATGCAGACGGATTGATTATATTAACGTGCATTTGTGCTACTTTAGGTTGACACAGTCCTGTGTTTTGAATCCTGTTTCTTTTACTAATTTAAAACGCACAGTATTAGAATGAAGGAGATAGCAATGACTATCTATTAACTTGTTTTCAACACCCCCCCTTTTTTTTTTAGTGGGTTTTCTATAAGAACGTTAGCCAG
>CBIHPU010000065.1:0-10912 GCA_966211935.1 uncultured bacterium
TCACAGAAAACTTCTGTCCTTGTTTTAGTACAATGCCGGTTTTCAACCAACCGCCATTTTGATTTCCACTAATGTGTTTGGACGCGATCAATTTAAAACTCATTTCATTTCCATCGCCACTCAGATACATGATATCCACCGATTTTATTTTTTCTTTAGGGATGGAAAGATTGCCATATTCAGTTTTTACATCCAGTTTCTGAAACTCGAATTGCCCTCCCATTACATACTGATTGTCCAGTGTTATCACATCTTTTCCATCAGTAAAATCATCAATATTATGATTAGCTTTTAATTCGCTGAAGGCATTCTCTGGTGTGTATTCGCCGGTGTATTCTATCATGTTTTTAGGATCAGAAATAAAATCATTCACGGCAGGAATAGCTTTAATTCCAAGTTTCACTAATTCTTCATATGCGGATTTTTTCATCTCATCACTTCCACCAGCCAGCTGTTTAAGGAAGGAAGTAGCTTTATCATAAATTGCTTTATCAAAAGGCAAACCCATTTTTATTGAAGAAATATTTTTTACAGGGATCACCAGCTTTCCATAATCGGTTGTGAGGTTAACGTCCCCAAGACTGGTTGTACCGGAGACATTGCTGCCATCGCGCAACTTAACTGAAACCTCCACGGGTTTTTGAGCAACTGTAATCAAACTTAACATAACTGTACACACAGCAGCGAAAATTTTTTTCTTCATAAATGCATTTTTTATTGGGATGATGAAGCTAACTTGTTTCCACATCGTTTAATAAAAATCAATGTGAAAGTTTGCAAAGATAATTATTTGATACCTGCCTGGTAATCTGTTCCTGTAATTTCCTGTCCGTCTCGGAAGTAAGTTGTTCCTCCCCAGTTGTAATGTTTCTTCTCAAAAACCTGGACGTCCTCTCCCTTTTTTACAACCGTTCTGATGGTTATGCAACCCGGCGCACTTACTGTTTCTGTAGTAGTACCCTGCGGATATTTGGCCCACTTATCTTCCTTCTTGGTATTATCGACTGCAACTGCATCATTTTTTATAAGCTTTTGCAGCTCAGTAATTTTCTGTTGCGCGAAAGCATCGCTCGGTTTGTAAACAAGCGCATCTTTATAGGCGGTAATGGCCTCAGGGTATTTCTTCAATTTTTCATCGTTGGCACCTCTGGTTATTGCAGCTTTGTATTTTATCTCTTTCTCATTCTCGCCAATTTCCCTAAGTTTTCCATTAACGAATTCAATACGCTGTTTGGCAAGGGCATCATCAGTTTTAATTGATAAAGCCTCTTCAAATAATTTTTTCGCTCCAACATAATCTTTTTTGGTAACACCAACCTCTCCACTCTTCATCGCTTCTTTATATTTTCTTTCGTTCTCTTTTGCAATTGCAGCCTGATCCTCCGCTTCTTTTAATTTACGAAGGATCTCTTCAACCTCTTCAATACGCTGCGGCGGATCTTTTTCAGTCGCTTTCAGATTCTGCGCGTGCTTAAATTTATCCAGAGCTAATTGGTATTTCTTGTCAAGCACAGCTTTGTTCCCTTCATCCATTGCCTTCTGATATTCCTTATCAAGTTTATCCTGGTTCTGCCGCACCAATGCTTCTTCATCCATTTGCTTAATGAGCAATTTCAACTCTTCAATCTTCTTAGGCGGCTCCGGCTCGTCTTTTTTCAGGTTATGCGCCGCTTCATATGTAGAAAGAGATGTTTTAAAATCTTTTGCCGTATATGCCGCCCTCGCGTCATTTATAAGCTTATTGAATTTTTCCGCCAGATCTTTCTGCGCCTGCGCTACTGAGTCAGCGAATGCTTTATCCTTAAAAGCTTTTTCAGATTCTTCCAATTTACGCTTTGCTTCAGGATCGCCAGGTTTAAGCACCAATGCCTTATCGCGGTAAGCTTTAATAGCTGCGGTCCAATTCATGGCCTGCTCCGCATCCTCCCCTTCTTTCATTGCCCTCGCATATTCTTCTTCCAGCTGTTTAGCTTTTCTGTCTCCGTCAATTAATTTATTTACATCTGAAATTCTTTTCGGAGGTTCAGGAGCAGCAGGTTTAAGTTGCTTCGCGAAATTGAATTTTTCCAATGCAAGAGTGTAATCCTTACTTGAAACCGCCGCATCTCCCTCCTTTAAAGCGGCTTGAAAATCTTCTTCAAGTTTTTTGGCCTGTTCAGCCGCGTTCTTATTCTGCGCAAGCAAATCTTCTATCTCTTTAATTTTATTTTTTGGCTCAGCTTCTTCTTTTTTCAGATCTGATGCGGAAATGAATTGTTTAAGCGCTTCTTCATACAGCTTTTTAGTATAAAGCGACGCGCCTTCTTTCATATGCTTCTGATATTCGGTCTCAATTTTTGCGGCCGCGTCTTTCATCAGCTTTTCTTCAAGTAATTTCTCCTCACACACTGGAATTTTTGTACTTGGCTCAGGATGGTCTGATTTAATTGTTTTCGCTTTTTTGTAAGCGTCAAGCGCCTTTTGCCATTCCTGATTGTCAAACGCGTTCTTACCCTGGGTCAACAGATCATTAAAATTCTTTTCATTATCCGCTATCAATTTAAGCGCCGCTTCCGCTTCCGCTTTTTTCTTAGATGCAAGTGCATCATTGGGCTTATAGACAAGCGCGTTATTGTATGCGTCAATAGATGACTGGTAATTCTTCTCAGCTAACGCAGAATTTCCCTTTTCCATTGCCAACTGGTATTCTTTTTCCGCTCCTTCTTTTTCGGTTTGCTTCTTCAATCCTTCTTCAGCTTCTTTCAGTTTTGCAGAGGCGGTTGCGTCATCCGGTATTGCGGTTAGCGCGTCTTTAAACCCAAGAATCGCTTCTCCCCATTTGGTGCCTTTCAACGCGACATTACCACGAGCCATTGCCTCATCGTATTGTTTTTTCGAAGCTGCTTTTTCGCCTGCTTCTTTCAGTTTAGCTTCAGCTTCTGTCAGTTTCTGCACGGCTACAGCGTCATCTTTTTTAAACGTAAGCGCTTTTTTAAAGGCGTCAACTGCAAGCTGATATTTTGAGGTACCGAAAGCAGTTTCTCCTTCTTTCATTGCCGCTTCGTAATTTCTTTCAGCAGCCAGTTTATCGTTCTCCTCTTTCAGTTTCGTTTCCGCGTCTTTTAACTTCGCGGCTGCATCAGAATCGTCTTTTTTATAAGTGAGAGCCTCTTTGTAAGCATTAACCGCCTCCTGCCATTTACTTGCATCCACCGCTGACTTTCCTTTGGCCATTGCATCTTCGTATTTCTTCTGCAGCTGTGCCTCACCCATTTCCTTTTTCTGGTTAGTTTCAGCTTCGGTCTTTTTCACTTTGGCAGTAGGATCATCTTTCTTAACAGCCAACGCGTCGCTATAAGCCGCTATGGCATCCGACCATTTTTTCTCATTCATGGCAGCAGTTCCGCGCGCCATTGCATCATCATATTTCTTCTGCGCCTCTGCATCCGCATTTAACTTCTCTAAAGCAGCAGTCGCTTCATTAAGTTTTGTTTTTGCTGAAACATCTTCTTTTTTATGCGTGAGTGCTTCATTAAAAGCAGTTATCGCTTCCTCATACTTTTTGGTAGTCATTGCATCTTTCCCGCGATTCATTGCAGCGCTGTAAAGCTCTTCAACCTTTTTGCCTTCCTCTGAAGCTTTCTTCGCCGCTTCCGCATCCGCAAGTTTAGTTTTTGCTGCGGCGTCTTCTGCTTTCACTACCAGTGCATAACTGAATCCCTTTATCGCGTCGTCATATTTTTTCGCGGTCATGGCATCGTTACCACGCTTCATCGCCTCATCGTATTTTTTCTGAATTTCTGCCTGCTTAGCAGCATCAGCTGCAGCTAATTTCGCAGCTTCAACATCAGCAATTTTCTGCTTTGCTGTTTCATCGCCAGTCTTCACAACCAATGCATCGTTATAACCTTTTATAGCGTCATCATATTTTTTAGCAGCGAATGCATCATTACCGCGTTTCATCGCCTCATCATATTTCTTCTGAATTTCCGCCTGCTTTGCAGCATCAGCCGCAGATAATTTAGCAGCTTCCACTTCAGCAATCTTCTGTTTTGCTGTTTCATCTCCAGTCTTCACTACCAATGCATCGTTATAACCTTTTATTGCATCATCATATTTTTTAGCAGCGAACGCATCATTACCGCGTTTCATCGCCTCATCATATTTCTTCTGTAACTCTGCAAGTTTCGCAGCGTCTTCCTCCGCTTTTTTTGCTGTTTCGGCTTCTGTCAACTTCTGTTTTGCAACAGCGTCATCCTTTTTCAAATTCAAAGCCTCCTTGTACGCAGTTATCGCAGCGTCCCATTTTCTCGCTGTTCCAGCATCATTACCGCGTTTCATAGCTTCATCATACTGAGCCTGTAATCCCTGCTCTTTCTTCCACGCTTCAAGGCCCGCATTTGCCTCTGCTAATTTTTGTTTAGCAGGAGCATCATCTTTCTTCACACCCAATGCTTCTGTAAAACCGGCAACTGCATCCTGCCATTTTTTTTCTGTCAATGCTTTACTTCCTTTATCCATCGCGGCTTTGTATGCCGCTTCTGTTTTCGCCGCCTCTTCAGCTTTCTTTTTGCCATTTTCCGCTTCTTTCATTTTTGCCGTTGCAGTTGCATCATCCTTTTTAGCATCAAGGGCAATTTTATATTGCGTAATAGCGTCATCCCACTTTGTTGCAGAAAGAGCGGCATTACCAGCTTTCATCGCATCGTCAAATTTCTTTTGCTGATCTGCTTCAGCCTTGTCTTTGGCTTTAGCAGCATTTGCTTCCGCTAGTTTTTTAGTTGCTTCGGGATCATCTTTTTTTGCTGCAAGCGCTTCTGTAAAGGCGGCAATTGACGCGTCCCAATTACGACTGCTCAACTGCTCGTTCCCTTTTTTCATAGCAGCATCATACTTTCCAAGGTTATCAAGCAGAACTTTTAATTCAGCAATTTTTTTGGGCGGTTCAGGATGATCTGACTTTAAACCTTTCGCTTTCACATAAAGGTCCATTGCCTTTTGGTATTCCTTTGCAGTCATTGCAGCAGCGCCATCCTGCAATAACTTGTTGAATTCAGCATCCGCTTCCGCAGCTTTTTTAAGGTTGCGCACCTCCTCCACTTTTTTCGGTGGCTCCGCTTCTTTGGGTTTAATTGTGCCCGCTTTTGTGTATTCTGCAATTGCCTTATCGTAATCTTTTGCAGCAACAGCCGCAGCACCCGCGGCCATAGCGGCTTTGTAATCTGTTTCCATTTTAGCTCCGCCGGCAAGAATATCTTCCGCCTCTTTTTTCTTAGCCGCTGCTTCCTCACTCTTCGGTCTGTATTGCATCGCTTCCGTAAACCGCGCTATTGCAGTCTGGTAATCTTTTTTATTCATTGCATTCTGGCCATCCTGCATTGCCTTATTGTACTTCTTGGTATTGGCAACAGCCAGTTTACGGCAATCTTCCAATTGAGCCAGTACATCCAGCATCAGGTTCGAATAAGCTTCATCCATTTCAAAAGCTTTTTTATTCGGATCAAATGCAACTTTTATCAGCGGCTTATTTAGTTGCGACACGTCACAATCATCAGTTTGTTCAAACAGCTCTATCGCCTTAATATTAAATTCAAACTTCTGGTCAGAAGCGTCTTCAGTAGAAACACCTTTTGTATTGAATGTAAAGAGTTTTTTGATGCAACCGACCTTTGTCACTTCCATCCGGTAATCGCCGTTAGGTTCAAATTCATAGCGAAATTTGCCATCTGCTCCTGTGATCTTCTGATCAACCTGCTTTCCGTTTTTATAAAACGTGATTGTAGCTCCTTCACAAGGTCCGCCATCCTTTTCGATCTTGCTTATTACAGTTAATCTCCAGTCCTGGGCAAGGCTCGATAATGGTGTAAAAAACAACAGTAAAAACAAAAATCTCAACAGCTTTAATAACATAGTCCACAATGTTTTACAAGAAGTAAATTTGGCGAAATTTTCTGAGACTCACGGAAATTTCAGGAACAAAAGTTTCAAAAGTTATACCAGAAAACACTTATGGGGGACGAGTTGCAATTTTCGTCGGTTTATTATCGTAATTTCATTTAGCCAAACACAGTTTTTATAACGAATAGACTCGTTAAAAAGTTACTTTTATCGGAAATACATTATTATGAATCTTAGTTACTGGGAGCTCGATTCTTTTTTCCGGAACCGCGATTTAGTTGTAATTGGGAGCGGAATAGTGGGATTGAACGCGGCAATTGCATATAAAAACCGTTTTCCAAAAGCGGAAGTGCTGGTGCTAGAACGCGGAACCTTACCAATGGGTGCCAGTACCAAAAATGCGGGCTTCGCATGTTTCGGAAGTGTTTCAGAATTGTTATCGGACCTGGAAAAAGTTGAAGAAAAAACTGTTTTTGATACGGTAAAAATGAGATTGAAGGGTTTGCAGTGCTTGAGGAAAATTGTTGGTGACAATAACATGGAATTCATAAACAACGGGGGATTCGAAGTTTTTGATGATAAAGGAAGTTTTGAGAGATGTGCTGAGAAAGTTTCATGGCTGAACGCTAAGTTGAAAGGAATAACAGGTATTAAAGAAACGTTTCGTACCAATAGTCGCAAAGCTTCATCTTTCGGAATGAAAGGATTTCAGAACCTGATAGAAAGTCCGCTCGAAAGTCAGATCAATACCGGTAAAATGATGAGATCGTTATTATCGGTAGCACTTAGAAAAGGAGTTATCGTATTAAACAACATTCAGGTTGAACAAATTGAGCAGCTGAGCAAGGGAGTTCAGCTATTGCTCAACGATGGAATGACAATAACAACCAAAAATGTTATTGTGGCGACAAATGGTTTTGCGAAAAGATTAATTTCTTCCATGCCTGTTATACCCGCAAGAACACAGGTACTCATTACTGAACCTGTAAAAAATCTGAAACTAAAAGGAGTTTTTCATTATGACGAAGGTTACTTCTATTTCAGAAATGTTGGTGACCGGGTTCTTTTTGGCGGTGGAAGGAACCTGGATTTCAAAGGCGAAGAAACAGATGAATTCGGTCTTACCAAAAAAATTCAGCAGAAACTGGATGAGATTTTAAAAGAAAAAATATTACCGGGGAAAAACTTTAAGGTCGATCATCGCTGGAGCGGAATAATGGGATTGGGCAGTGAGAAAAAGCCGATCATAAAAAAACACACAGAGAATATTATTGTTGCAGTGCGTATGGGAGGAATGGGAGTTGCCATCGGCTCACTGGTTGGTGAAATGGCTGTAGATGAAATTTCACGCTGATAAAAACATTGAAGCTGATATCTTCCTCTTTTTCATTTAGGACATACGGTTAAAATTTCCGACTTTTGGCCTCCTCAAAAATTATGAACGCAGAGAATATTTTACGCGATAAAGTGATACTTGCAATGCAGGAGCTATACGGAAAAACCGTTGCGCCGGCACAGGTGGCATTTCAAAAAACCAAACCAGAATTCGAAGGAGATTTCACACTGGTTACATTTCCTTTCGCAAAAACTTCCGGAAAAAGTCCCGAACAAACAGGTGAAGACATAGGGAAGTGGCTAAAGATAAATGTGGTTGAAATTGTTGGAGATTTCAATGTAATTAAAGGTTTTCTGAATCTTTCATTAAGCAATAAATTCTGGCTGAAATTCTTTTCATCCTCGCTAAAAGATAAAAATTTCGGAATAAAGGAAATTGGCAAAGATTCAAAATCTATCATGATTGAGTTTCCTTCTCCAAATACAAATAAGCCTTTGCATCTCGGTCATCTTCGTAATATATTTCTGGGTTCATCAGTAACAGAATTATTAAAAGCGGGTGGCAACAAAGTAGTTCACACCTGTTTGTATAATGATCGTGGCACAAACATCTGCAAATCAATGCTCGCTTGGCAGAAATGGGGTAATGGCGCCACCCCCGAAAGTACAGGTAAAAAGGGAGATCATCTTGTTGGGCATTTTTATGTGATGTTTGATGCAGAGTTGAAGAAACAACTGAAACCAATGCTGGCTGACATTTATGAAAAGCAGGATTTCAGTTTGTTTTCAGCCGAAGAACAGGAAAAGCTCAGCGCTCTTGTTCCAAAAAGAAAACAACTGCTGGAAATTTTATCAAAGGATAGTGCGACTTTTTCACCCGTCGATATACGCGCGTATGAAACAAGCCTGCTTGATCTTGCTAATTCCGCGAAAGAGGGCAAAAAGAAATTCAAAGATCTCGTGAAGGAACTTGAGAAATTTGAAAAGCCTAACGCTGCACAAAAGGAAGTCCTGAAAAAAGTAAAAGCAATTTCGGGGACAGAAGGTAAAATAGAAGAAATTGAAGACGCTGTAAAAGAGATCGCGCAACGTAAAACGCCAATCATGCAGGAAGTGCATAAGATGCTTGAAGATTGGGAAGCAGGTGAAAAGGAAACTGTCGCGTTGTGGAAAAGGATGAATGAATGGGTGTATAAAGGTTTTGATGCTACTTATTCTCTTCTCGGAATTAAACCGGAAAAATTCTATTATGAAAGTGATGTATATAAACTTGGAAAAGAAACAGTAGCCGAAGGATTGGAGAAAGGAGTTTTTTTCAGGAAAGAAGATGGCAGCGTCTGGATAGATCTAACTGCAGACGGGCTTGACCAAAAAGTTGTGCTGCGAAGCAATGGAACAAGCGTTTACATAACACAAGACATCGCGGTAGCGAATGAAAAAGAAAAAGATTACAAAATAGATCAGAGTATTTACGTTGTAGGAAACGAGCAGGATTATCACTTTAAGGTTCTTTTTCTGATTTTGAAAAAACTTGGAAGATCATATGCTGATAATTTGTTTCATTTATCATATGGAATGGTTGAATTGCCTTCCGGAAAAATGAAAAGCCGGGAAGGAACAGTGGTTGATGCAGATGACCTTGTTGCAGAAGTGGTAGATAAAGCTGAACAGGTAACACGCGAACAGGGAAAGATCGATCATTTGGGAGAAGAAGAGAAAAAACAACTTTTTAAAATACTTGGTCTTGGAGCGTTGAAGTATTTTATTTTAAAAGTTGATCCGCGAAAAAAAATGCTGTTCAATCCGGAAGAGTCGGTTGACCTTCACGGTAATACAGGTCCTTTTATACAATATTCCCACGCGCGTATTCGTTCGGTCCTTGCAAATTCAGGCGTAAGCGAGAGTGAGTTTGAAAAAGATTACACTTTCGACATAACATTAAACAAAGAGGAGAAAGAATTGATCCGTCTGTTTCATGAATTTCCTCTCACGGTGGAAGAAGCGGCAAAGAGCTACTCCCCTGCCCTTGTTGCCAATTTTGCTTATGAAACTGCGCGACATTACAATCAATTTTATCATGAGCATTCTGTTTTGAAGGCACCTGATGAAAGCTCCAAAGATTTCAGGCTTCGTTTAAGCTGGAAGACCGGATTGATCATTAAAACAGCAATGAAACTACTTGGTATTGATGTACCGGAAAGAATGTAAGCGGAAAGAGGCTGGTCAGACCGTTAAATTTCTGAAAACTAACAGCTTGGATTTAAAAGAAAATTCTTACTTTTGCCCCCTAAATTCTGAGTAATATGGCAGATATCCAGGAAGAACAAGTTCAACAGGAAGAAAAAAAAGGTTCACGTATAGATGTTCAGGCCCAAATGGACAAAGCTGAACTTTTTATGGACAAAAACAAAAAGCAGATCTATTATTTAATCGGTGCTATTGTGCTGATTGTAGGTGGATGGGTTGCTTATCGTTACTGGTACCTTCCTTCTAAAGAAGCTGATGCACAAGAGGTAGCTTTTCATGCTTTCATGAACTTTGAAAAAGACAGCCTGGACAAAGCAGTTAAGGGCGGAGAAAGAGTACAGACAGGTCCTAATAAAACTGTTACCACTGTTGGTCTTGAAAAGATAGCCGAAGAGTTCGGATCTACAAAAGTTGGAAACCTAGCAAAATATGAACTTGGTTGTTCATACATGCGTCAGGGTAAATTTGAAAAGGCAATTGAAATGTTTGAAGAATTCAACAGCGACGATATGATTGTTTCTGCAATTGCTGTTGGCGCCATTGGAGACTGCAAAATGGAATTGAACAAAACGGACGAGGCTATTAAATATTACCTAAAGGCCGCTGACAAAAATTCCAATCAGTTTACTTCGCCAATTTACCTGAAAAAAGCAGGATTGGCATATGAAACAAAAAATCAATATGCTGAAGCTGTGAAAGTGTATGAAAGAATTCAGCGTGAATACGCAAAAAGCAGAGAAGCCAATGATATTGTAAAATACATTACACGCGCCAAACAATTAGGAAAAGTATAAAGTATTTGATTAAGAAAAGAAACCCCGCTGAGTCAGCGGGGTTTTTTATTTTATCTAACAATAGTGAAAACGTACAAATTTATTTTTGACGAATAAGACGGAGGAACGTCGACCGGAGCATGGACTCTGGTGGTTAAATTTGCACTCAAATTGAACTACATTTTGCTTAAGGGAGTGTCTACCCAAACACGAGCAAGCACTACTTCATAAACAGCCTCAAACCAACACAAAACCTGGGAAATTGGTCGAAGAGGACGTCGACCGGAAAGTCGACTCCAAAAAAATCACATCTAAAAAATCACTTTTAGTATGCAGTGGAATCATCGACCGGAGCGTCGACCCAAACATAAGCAAGCACGACTTCGTAAACAGCCTCAAACCAACACAAAACCTGGGAAATTGGTCGAAGGGGACGTCGACCGGAAAGTCGACGCCAAAATAAATCACATCTAAAAAATCACTTTTAATAATCAGGGGGCGTCGACCGGAACGTCGACCCCGAGTGCAAAATTTACATTCACTTCTGCTTTCATTGAAAAAAGACAAATAGCTTGTCTACTGTAGTATTCAGCAAAGACTTCAACCTTATCAATCTCTTAATTCAGGAGTAATGATTTTGACGAAAATACTTTCCATAAAACCTACACGATAAAATTAAT
>CBIHPU010000066.1:0-10864 GCA_966211935.1 uncultured bacterium
GATAGGTCGCAAAATAACTATCAATAAGCTGCTTCGCTTCCGTACGACTCACACCAATATTTTCCGCCAATCCAAACGCTCCCTGTCCGTAAATGATACCGAAGTTGACGCTCTTCGCTTTGTAACGCATTTCCTTCGTTACTTCCTCTTCCGCAACTCCAAAAACTTTTGCCGCTGTAGCAGTATGTATATCCTTTCCTTCATTAAATGCGGAACACATATTCTTGTCTCCGCAAATAGAGGCCACTATTCTTAATTCGATCTGCGAATAATCCGCGCTCATAATTGAAAATTCATCATTACGCGCAATAAAAGCTCTGCGCATTTCCCTTCCTCTTTCTGTACGGATAGGAATATTCTGAAGATTCGGATTATCGGATGAGAGTCTTCCGGTTACCGCCACAACCTGGTTATATGTTGTATGAATCCGGTTTGTTTTCCGATTTATCAGCTCGGGAAAGGAATCAACGTATGTACTCTTCAATTTTACTAGCTCCCGGTAATCGAGAATTTTATTTACTATTGGATGTTTGTCTGCAAGCTTAACCAAAACATCTTCGCTTGTCTGGTATTGTCCGGTTTTAGTTTTCTTTGGTTTATCTGTGATCTTTAAATATTCAAACAACATTTCTCCCACCTGCTTTGGCGATGAAACATTGAATTTTGTTCCGGCCAGCGTCTGAATTTCGTCTTCCGTTTTTCTTATCTCTTCTTCAAGACCTTTGGAAAAAACTTTGAGTCCGTCTACATCCAGATTAATTCCTTCGCGCTCCATTGCCGCAAGTACATTCACGAGCGGAACTTCTATGTTATAAAATAAATTTTCAAGCTCATCGCTTTTTAAGCGGGGATAGAAAACATGCTTTAACTGAAGTGTAACGTCCGCGTCTTCCGCCGCATACTCCTTGATCTGCTCGATAGGAACATCACGCATTGTCTTCTGGTCCTTTCCTCTTTTTCCAATGAGCGTTTCAATACTAACAGGCGAATAATTCAAATAATTCTCAGCGAGTACATCCATATTGTGGCGCATCTCAGCTTTGATAAGAAAATGAGCCACCATGGTATCGAACATTTTATTCTTAATGCCCATTCCATAATACTTCAGCACCTGCAGATCAAATTTTATATTCTGACCAATAAGAAGTTTGTTTGCATCATTAAAAATTTCACTGAATTCATGAATGATCGCTTTCGTTTCTTCACGATCATTTGGTAATGGAACATAATAAGCCTCATGTGCCTTCACTGAAAAACTAAGTCCAACCGCTTCTGTATCGTGAACATTCAGTCCGGTGGTTTCACTATCGAACGCAAATTCATCAGCTTTCTTCAATTCAGCAATTAGTTCGGCTCTTTTATCTCTTGTGTCTGCCAGTATGTAATTATGCGGAACAGTTTGTATTGTATTGAAATTGGTCGGAGCTTCTTCAGCGGCTGAATCTCCCCGGCTGATCTTTTCGTTCATCACAAGCATTTCAGCATCCGCGAACAATCCTATCTGTCCTGAAGAGCTGACAGGCTTACCTTCATTCTCCACTGGCAATTGACCAGGACCCAATAATGTTTCAGCGAGTCGTTTGAATTCCAGTTCAGAAAATAATTCTTTGATAGCATCTTTGTTCAGGTCACGGACCGAAAGTTCTTCTTCATTCAGTTCAACGGGAACATCAATTATTATTGTTGCAAGTTTTTTGCTGAGTAGGGCCTGATCTTTATGTAATTCAACTCTCTCTTTTAGTTTTCCCTTCAGTTTATCTGTATTCTGAATAAGATTTTCTATGCAACCAAATTCCTTAATAAGCTGAACGGCGGTCTTCTCTCCCACTCCGGGAATTCCGGGAATATTATCGACCTTATCACCCATGAGTCCAAGAACATCAATAAGCTGGCTCACTTCTGCAATGCCCCACTTTTCACAGATCTCTTTCACGCCAAGTACTTCCGCCTTATCTCCTCCTCTTCCAGGTTTGTAAATTTTTATTTTCTCTTCAACCAACTGGCCATAATCTTTATCCGGCGTCATCATGAAGACATCAAATCCTTTCAGCGCCGCAACTTTTGCAAGTGTTCCAACAACATCATCCGCTTCGTAACCAGGCTTTGCAATTGCGGGAATATTAAATGCTTCGAGCAAAGTGAAAATGTATGGAAGCTGTTTTGCGAGATCATCAGGCATCTCTTCGCGGTTTGCTTTGTAATGCTCATAATCAACGTGACGCTGCGTATCTTCGGGCGTATCAAACACAACTGCAATATGCGTTGGCTTTTCTTTTCTTAAAACTTCTAAAAGCGTATTTGTAAATCCGAAAATCGCTGAAGTATTCAAACCTTTTGAATTGATCCGGGGATTATTGATGAATGCGTAATGCGCACGAAAAATGAGAGCGAATGCGTCGAGGAGGAAGAGTTTTTTGGGTTCCATAAATGGGCTGTAAGGCTTGTTTAAAAAAGCTAATAAAGATACACTTTTTAAGTGGTTTTCAGAGGGAAAACGAGCCAGTGTTTGCAGATTTTAACCAGGTTTCCCGCGGAGTTTTCGGAGAGCGCGGAGGTAAATCAGATATGAAGACTTCGACACTGATTAATAGGATTCACACAGATTAAATTTCCCGCGTGTAACTCCATGGTTTCTCTCCGTTACTCTGTGGTTTCACGAGAAAAATTATAAGATCTACTTCAGCTCCCAACTCCCCCCGCAATTAAAAAAGATCCAGTCATCCTGTGCTTCTTCTTTCAATAAAGTCATCAGTTGTTTTTCCGCTTCCTTTTTTTCAAGCGCACAGGCATACGAAATAACATAAACCATTTTTCCGTTCCTTGCAAACAGCAGGGGATTTTTAATTGTCTTTTTATCCGCTTTCATTTTATCCAGATTCTTCTTAAGCGTTTTAAAAGCTTCTTTCGCGTTCTCTTTCTCGAATACTGCAATTTTTACTGCGAATGCAGCGTGTTCTTTTCTGACCGGTGCGAACTCAATACAAGTCTCCGATTTAAAATCATCAAGCTCCGGATAATTATAAATAAAGGTTCCGTAATTCTTTTTTACCTGTTTTGCAGCAAAGGTCTTTCCGACATCAATTTTCATCTGGTCCACATAGGCCTTCAGCAATTTCTGCATGAAAAGCTGGTTTTGATTTTGAAATGAAAACAGGAAAAAAGTTACGACCAGCAACACAAAATATCTCTTCATAACATTCAATTTATGGATCATTATAAAGATAAGTAAAACAACAGATTAATCTATCACGTTTTTGCAAACCGTGCGCCTTTTCGCCCGCAGATTCCGCGAATTAACGCAGATTCGAAATCACGAACTTCAAATAACCACGGAGATTGCACTGAGATTCACGGAGTTTTTTGCCGCAGATTCCGCGAATTATCGCAGACAAACTTTTCTCCGTGCAACTCTGCGTTTTCTCTCTCGTGACTCCGTGGTTTCTGCTATAAATGATTCTATCACCGCTCTATCAAATTTACCTCAGTACCGAAATCTTCCCGGAACTTGCTTAACACTTGTCTGCCTATTTTGGCTACACGAATATTATTCGTCTCTTTGATTTCACTGTACCTTAGTTCAGTGACATAAGTAAGTTTGCCGGACTTTACGATCGCGAAGAAGCCGGAAGAGTCATCATTTTTAATTTCGGAACGAAGGCGCTCCATTGCCTCGGATTTTAATATCACTTCAAGTGCATATGAATCAGCGGGAGATTTTTTATCAGCAATGGTTTCCTTCAGCTTAGGAAGTTCATCTGTTGCACTCAAATTAATTGATTCAACATCGCGGTATTGAAACACCATGAAAGGAATTTCGCTTTTTAAACCAGCTAACTTTAATTTTTTCGGATCAGTATCCGCGAACCACTTATACTTAAACGGAAGTTTTTGTCCCTGCAAACACTTTTCGTCATTTAACCATTCTCTAAGTTTCAGGGTGTCGATGTAATATGCAGATCCAACAAAGGCGCGACTATTGAATTGATAATAATTTGAATCAGGTACATAATGATAAATATCGAACAGGCTTCCGCTGATCCCTCTTTCGGGAGATTTTAAAACATCTACGAGTTCTATTAAAGAGAGTGAAGTAGTATCTACTTTTCTATTCTTTAAAAAAACTTTTGTGATTGAATCACATTCCATTATCACATTGTAAACATTATCAGCTCTTTCAGTTTTATAAATACTTATGCTGATGTCGTTCTCCTTTTTGCTGCAGGAGATTAAAAGAAAAAAGATGGCAGTAAAAAAAACAGAAATGATTTTCATGCGCGAATAGCTGGAGCAAAATTAGGAATATATGATGAAGTTTTTTATACGGTCAACCACGGAGATAGGGAGGAACGGAAACGACGATATATGCCACAGATTAAACAGATTTCCACAGATATGGAATTACCATCTTTTTACTTCAAATGAAAATTTACTTTTAGGAAATACATAGATTTGAGAACGACTATGGGGCTGTCGCTTTCTAAGCCAGTAAACGTAAAATACGAGGTATGGAAGCCAGCCGAATAGCATGCGAAATTTCAGATCTTTTGAATTGAAATCTTCCTTTTTATCATGTAACTGATTAGCAGTCCAATTGTAAAAGTGAACACAAGAACACAGAACGCAAATAAAGGGATTGGAATTAAAAACGCAACAAAGACATTCATGTTCTGGATAAGGCTCGAGATTATTAAGCTACCCCAGCAAATTGCATTAGTGATGAGCGAATATCTGAAGGACACACGCAAAAGCGTTTTATTTTTCAGAAAAGCGCGTGCCGCCATTCCGCCCGTAAACCATAAACTTATTATGTATGCGGCAGCCATCACAAATGAAGGAATGATATAATATGCAATGAATGCAAGCATAGACCTACCCTCACCAACTGCCACGCCAATTAATAACAAGCCATAATAGGCTGATAAAAATAATAAAGCGAAACCTACGGTGCCCCCGAGTAAAAGAGAATAAAGAGGACCAGCGTATTTAGAGCGTTTCATATTTATTGCATTACCAAATTAAATTTTTCTCTCTTGAGCTTACAGTAAAATAAACTCCATTTGCAATCAAGCACCTATTAATGATCCTTCATTACTAACACAGCTTCCTTATGAAGCTAGTCAGCAATAATAAACTTTGCTGCCGTAACAACAGAATTGTTTTGCGTTACCTGAACAAAATAAAGTCCAGCAGGCAAATTATCGCGACTGATAGTAATTTCGCTACCAGAAATTTTATTGAATTGCTTTACCGTTTGCCCGAGATAATTTTCAATTGTGACTGTTGCGTTTTGAACCGGTAATTGCATTTCTAATTTTGCAGTCAAAGAAAATGGATTTGGATACAAACGAATTTCATTCTTCGTTATTCCTTCGTTGTTTACCTCGGTAATCTGCTGACAACCGTAATCGGAGCTGACGCCTGAATTAAACAAAGTTGAACTACTGTCCTTAACGCATACAAGCCACGAATAACACCAACCTAACCAATTTAATGGTTCAATTAATCCGTTATCGGAACCTATTCCCTCTATAATATGATGTACGTTACCTCCAGTACAAACACTCAGATCCCATTTTTTATGATATTGATTGCCTATTAATACAGAATCAACGTTAGTAACCAATGCTGTGCAGTTAACTAAAAATCCCTTTACTGTATCGCCTGCAACAAGATTGTAATCATACAAAAGCACCTCGGTGGAATCATAATACGGTATATAATATACTTTGTTGGCAACAGAGTCCTGCCGAACGGCGCCTTTGTAACCATGAATGTAAGCCCACGGATTCATATAACAGGCAGGACCTCCAACACCAACAACCAACACTGAATCACGGAACAATTTGGAATAACTATTTGAATTAATAGTTGTGTCTCCAGCGAAATAATAATGGTAATAATAATTTTCGTTGTTGTTGGACTGACAAAGACAACTCATGTCAACTCTCCAAAATGCGGAATCCGGAAAAGAATGAAACACATTGGTTTGTGAAAAACCGAAATCACAACATAAAAGAAAAATGCAGATTGCGATAATTTTCTTCATTGAATATCTTTTATAAAGACAAAATACTATTTCAGTCTAAATTAAGATTTATTTTGAAAGTGCCGGTGGGGTTCACGCGGAGAGCGCGGAGGAAGCGGAGAGCGCAGTTTTTTCTCGCAACGGCGCAACGACCGCGACGTGGTTACTGTGTTAGGCTCACGCGGAGATTGAAGAGATAGCGGAGAACGCGGTTTTTTTTCTCGCGACGATCGCAGCGACGCGACGTTAAAAGAAAGTTTCACACGGAGGGCGCGGAGGAAGCGGAGAGCGCGGTTTTTTTTTCGCGACAGCGCGACGACCGTGATGTAGGTACTCTGAACTCACCGACCTGGAGACACCCACGTTTTCGAATCCCTGTATAAAACTTTATCAAATACTTTTTTCAGTTTGCCGCTTTTTTGAACAATATAAATCTGTCTGCTTTGAACAGGAATAGGATCGATACCGGTTTTTTGTTCGTGACTGGTATTAAAAATCAAACTGTCGTTCCTGATTTCATATGTGCCGAGATCTGTGAATTCATTGTTGCAATCAGCTTCAAATTTATATAGGTAATGAGTTAACAAGTAAACTTTTTCGCCTGCTTCCAGTCGATAAAATTTCAGCAAAGTGTCTTTACTTCCAAATTCATTTTTGACTGTTGTTTTAATTGACAGAAAAATTGAGTTTCTGATTTTAAGAGTGTCGGTTTGGGAAGAGCAGAATAATGCGGGCATAACAAATCCCGCAAGCAGAATAAATTTGAAGATTGAATATGCCTTGAAATTCTTCATCCGCCTAAAGTAAAAAATCTAATGATGAAAAATCAGGGAAACTAAAGTAATTATACCAAACCAGTGGACCTTACGAATAAGCGAAAACAGGTAGCCGGTCGTCTTTTTGTAAGTCGTAATTATTCCAACATGTTAATAATAAACCGGACTGATGTTTTTGTCTTGCCTGATCTCTGCAGCGGCAATTCCTGATTGATTCACGACTGAATATCGCACACTAATGATTTGACCTGTGTAGAGGTGCTTTGGTTTTCAATTACATCTTTGTAGTTTGATTCAGATAAAAAGTATATGTCTATGCCTCCAGGAAAGCGGAACCCGTCAAGCTCAAAACTGCTGAGAAGTGATTATTCAGTAAAATTAATAAAGTACGTCTGTCAACACAGTCGTGTCTCCAGACAAAATATTACAGGAAATACTATCACTTCCAACGAGTACCGGATTCTGTGTCATTAAATTGTGCCAGACTTTCCAGCGGATAAATTTCTTGCGCGGGTCGCCTGTGACAACAAGTGTTGTATCAATATTTGCTCCTTTGAAGTTGTATTGCAAAAATCCGCTCACATCCACGAAGATCCAGTCAGCAGTGTCCTGAACAGCAATATTTTTTACATGCAATAAAACATAACCCCTTTGTTGCATATTAAGAACTGAAGGTGGATTACAGCAATAAATTGTTTCATCAAAATAATCGCCATTGTGCGAATGCACAACGCGCGAAAAATTTAAGGTATTAGGCCCGAAATTCCCGCACCAATTTCCGCTGCTATCAGTGAACTCTGCAAAAACAGCAGTTGGCATGCCACTGTTATGCAGCATCAGGCTGACGTTGTTCATTGGCTGCTGTGTTTCATAATCCCTCACATTTACACACCAGTGATCCGGTGCCGGCTCCGGTGTGGGAGAAGAAGATTTTTCTTTACAGGAGAATGCAAGAAAGATCAATACAAATATTAATCCGCTTATTGCCTTATTATAGTGGAAGACTGTATTCATAAAAGAGGTTTCAACGTTTTTTTAAACAGAAATCATCGGCTTCCCAAAAATCGAATATAATAAAAAATAGAACTGCTGGCCTTGCGTCCCCGGCAAGAAATTTCATTTGGTTCACACGGAGTGCTCGGCTTTTTTCCGGCGACGGCTCCACAACCGCGACGCTTTTCATTTCGTCTTTGAAAACAAACAAAACCGCGTGCTTTGCAAACTCCGCGTATTCCGCGAGAAATCAGAACACATTAGTTTTTCTTTTCTTTTTCATCCAACTGAAATTTCCCCTGAACAATGAATAAAAATATTATTAATGGCAAATAGGTCCAGTTGAAGCTAAGACGGAAGATGGAAAAAGAGTAAACGGCTACCGTGAAAGAAGCACCGGCAAAAAGTCCAAAGGCCAGCGTGATAAATGTTGTAACGTGACCTGTCTGACGTTTATAAAAATAAGAACCGGTTGCGATCGCAAGAAGAATAATATTGATGTAATGAGGGTAATCGAGAACGTATGAAGAAAATAAAACGCTTAGCAGAGTGTACACTGTGAAGCCCCACCAGATGAGGAGAGTTAGGTAGTGTTTTATTTTGTGGAGCAGGATCACTGTTAACTGTAACTTATTGCATAAAGAAAATTCTCTTTAATTTTTCATCTCGGATTCTGCAAGCTTATAAGTTTTCATTTGCAGACAATGTCACCCGCTAATTTTCAATAAAAAATCATGGCTAAATAATCTTTATATTTTATTCGAATATGCCCCGCTTCTTCGTTGCCAAGAAGTTCCCTCCTACCGTCGGGAAAGAATTGGCAGGTGGTATAAAAAAACCACTCCCATATTATTGAGAGTGGTTCGTTCATTATTCTTTCATGTTATCTCGCGTTTCTTCGGTGTCAAACCGAGCGGAGCCGAGGTGACACCACTGTCAGCCCTCGACTTCGCTCGGTCTGACAGAAACCTTTTGTTACCCCGAGCAGCTCTCGCATGCATCCGGATTGTCGAGCGAACAGCTGATCTGTGCCAGTTGCTCTTCCTCGCTCAACGGCGCTACTGCAGTTACACTTCTCTCAACTACAAGTAAATCTTCATTGCCTAAAATCTCTCCGCCTGTTTTCTTCAGGGCATCCTGATCCACTGTAAATTTAATTGCATCCGCCGCCGCTTTTGTACGCAGGTAATACATTCCTGTCTTCAGTCCTTTCTTCCATGCATAGAAATGAGCGGAAGAAAGTTTCGCGAAGTTGGCGCTCTGTATAAATAAATTCAGTGACTGACTCTGATCAATGAAAGCTCCGCGCTCTGCTGCCATATCAATGATGGTACGTTGCTTGATCTCCCAAACTGTTTTATACAGTTCTTTAATGTTATCAGGAATCTCCGCAATGTCCTGCACCGATCCGTTCGCTGCAATGATCTTGTTTTTCAAGTTGTCATTCCAGATTCCAAGTTTCACCAGGTCTTTCAATAAATGCTTGTTCACCACCACAAACTCTCCGCTCAATACGCGACGAGAATAAATGTTTGTTGTATACGGTTCAAAACATTCGTTGTTACCAAGGATCTGTGATGTAGAAGCTGTAGGCATAGGTGCAAGCAACAATGAATTGCGTACTCCGTACTTTTTAATTTCTTCTCTCAGCACATCCCACTCCCAGCGCGCGCTTGGTTTTACATCCCACATATCCTGCTGGAAAATTCCCTGAGAAATTGGTGAACCTTCATAAGTTTCATATGCGCCTTCAACTTTTGCAAGATCTTTACTTGCAGTCAACGCGGCATAATAAATAGTTTCAAAAATTTCCTTATTCAGTGTGCGTGCTTCTTCTGATTCAAATGGGTAACGCATCAAAATAAACGCGTCAGCTAATCCCTGCACACCTAATCCGATTGGACGGTGACGCATATTGCTCTTGCGCGCTTCAGGAATCGGATAATAGTTTCTGTCAATAATTCTGTTCAGGTTCTTGGTTGCAACATAAGTAACCTCGAATAATTTCTGGTGATCGAAAGTTCCGTTCTCCACATCCACAAAACGCGGAAGCGCAAGTGAAGCAAGATTACAAACCGCGATCTCATCAGCAGAAGTATATTCGATAATTTCCGTACAGAGGTTAGAAGACTTGATCGTTCCCAGATTCTTCTGGTTGCTCTTACCGTTGCAGGCATCTTTATATAACATATAAGGATTTCCTGTTTCGATCTGCGATTCGATGATTGCGGCCCAGAGATCACGTGCCTTTATTGTTTTACGCTGACGATTTTCTGATTCGTATTTTTCATACAGCTTTTCAAATTCTTCTCCATGGCAATCAGAAAGTCCCGGACACTCGTTCGGACAGAACAGGCTCCAGTCGCCTTCCTGCTCAACACGTTTCATGAACAAGTCAGGAATCCAGAGTGCAGTAAAGAGATCGCGTGCGCGCATCTCTTCCTTACCGTGATTTTTACGAATGTCTAAGAAGTGATAAATATCCGCATGCCATGGCTCGAGGTAAACAGCAATTGATCCTTTTCTTTTTCCTCCGCCCTGGTCAACGTAACGTGCTGTTTCGTTGTACACTTTCAGCATTGGAATAATTCCGTTAGAAGTTCCGTTGGTTCCTTTAATGTAAGAACCTGTAGCGCGTACGTTGTGAATTGAAATTCCGATTCCGCCCGCGCTTTGAGAGATCTTCGCGCAATTTTTTAGCGTATCGTAAATTCCATCGATGCTGTCTTCCTTTATTTGTAACAAGAAACAAGAAGACATCTGCGGTTTTGGAGTACCTGAATTAAAAAGTGTTGGAGTAGCGTGGGTAAACCAGCGCTCGCTCATTAAGTTGTAAGTAAGAACAGCAGCGTCAATATCTTCTTTGTGAATACCAACTGCAACGCGCATCAGCATGTGCTGCGGACGTTCTGCAACTTTGCCATTCATCTTTAAAAGATAAGAGCGCTCCAGTGTTTTAAATCCGAAATAATCATAGCCAAAATCCCTGTCATAAATGATTGACGAATCAAACAGGTGCGCGTTCTTCTGCACGATCTCATAAACATCTTCCGCTATCAGGGAAGCTTTC
>CBIHPU010000067.1:0-10846 GCA_966211935.1 uncultured bacterium
AGCAAACAGTTATATGGCGCAACGTACGAGCTGGTACAAGGAATTTCAGAATTGTCAGTATAAAGGCGACCAGGCCTGCGCGCAACGCATTATTGACTCAGCTCAGAAAAGTGAAAAGCAATACATTAACAACATAGTCAATTTCATCAAAAAGAATCCGCAATCAAATATTGGCGGATACATTATTTTCTCCGCAACATTTGAATGGATCACAATTGAAGATTACGATAAAATGTATAATGCGTTGGGTGATAAAGTAAAAAAAGGAAAATTCGGAAAGCTTGCGCTTGAAAAGATCAACTCGATTAAAGGAACAACAATCGGGTATCCTGCACTGGACTTCTCGCAGAATGATCCTGAGGGAAAAAGCGTTTCCATGAGTTCATTCAAAGGTAAATATGTGCTTGTTGATTTTTGGGCGAGCTGGTGCGGACCATGCAGAAAAGAAAATCCAACAGTTGTCGCGGCATACAATCGTTATAAGGACAAGGGCTTTACTGTTTTTGGAGTTTCGCTGGATGATAATAAAGCAAAGTGGCTGCAGGCAATTGAAAAGGACGGATTGACCTGGACGCATGTTAGCGATCTAAAAGGCTGGCAGAATGAAGCTGCAAAAGTTTACGGTGTGCGCTCAATTCCTTTCAATTTATTGCTTGACAAGGAAGGTAAGATCCTTGCTAAAAATCTCAGGGGAGAACAACTCGAAGCAGAGCTGGTTAAGATTTTTGGTGAATAAATCTTAAATTAGATATACCGCGTTCGTTGCTCTGCCAACCCATTGCGTTTATGATCTGAATCATCGTTTTTTCGGGGAATTTTTTGACATTTTGTAAATGGCAATTCCGAAAAACAAGATGAAAAAAATTCAGCGGTCGGCTTCTCTCATTCTGACGATAACCGTTTTTAGTTTATTTCTTTTTTCCTGTAAAAAAGATGCTGCGATACCACAGGAACCATCTACTCCTGCCA
Organism: uncultured bacterium; assembly: GCA_966211935.1. Lineage (GTDB taxonomy): Bacteria > Bacteroidota > Bacteroidia > B-17B0 > Aurantibacillaceae > AM-1111. The sequence goes on from CBIHPU010000067.1 coordinate 970, forward strand.
GCAAAGCGAAGATCAATTTTGTAATGAAGGCAGGGAATGTAACAGCATTTGACTGGGACACCCTGAAATTTACAAATGCCGCAGGAAACACTTATGCTGTAAGCAGTCTTAATCTGTATATCTCCGCAATAAAGCTCACGCGCTCAGATGGAAATATTTTTTCAAGCTCACAGGTTTTTTATATAGATCCTTCACAAACATCAAAGTCTGGTTTTACGTTAGAGAATATTCCTCCGGGTACTTATACCAGCGCTACATTCCTTGTTGGCCTCGATGCAGCCACTAACGTTACGTATGGTTTGCCAACAACAATGGATAATCTGAATATGGCCTGGCCGGATGCAATGGGTGGTGGTTATCACTTCATGAAACTTGAAGGTTATTACCTGGATAGCACAGGAACACAACTTGGATATGCTATTCATCTCGGAAAAAACGAAAACCTTGTTACTGTAAATCTGAACTCAACCAATTTCACTCAGCAAAACGATAATCATGCCTACGATCTAATTTTTGATCTGAATGAAGTTTTTGCGAATCCCTATACATACGATCTGAACATTGAGAATAATTATACAATGGCCGATTCACTGTCCATGAATAAAATTAAAAACAACATGTCCGATGCGTTCACACTTATTCAAAATAATTAGTTTCCCGATCTTCGTTCTGTTTGTTTTTTCTTCCTGTAAAAAAGAAGAAGCGGAAGACCCTGTAAAAACAGAGCTGACTCCTTATACGCTTTCGTATCCTTCCTATTTTCCGGTTCTGCAAATCCCTTCAGATAATCCCTTAACTGTTGAAGGAGTAAATCTTGGAAAAAAACTTTACTACGATCCCATTCTTTCTAACACAGGTCAATCCTGTTCATCCTGCCATAGTCAGGCCGAATCCTTCTCTTTATCTTCCGCGAACTCACTTCCTCATCTGAATCTTGGTTGGAACACAGCATTTTTATGGAACGGAAAAGTTGAAGGTTCAATGGAAGATATCATGAAGTTTGAAGTTGAACAGTTCTTTCAAACGAACATCAGCAATCTCAACGCGAATCAATATTACAAGGATGAGTTTAAAAAAGTTTATGGTGTTACAACCATCACTGCTAAAGAAGTTGAATACGCGCTTGCGCAATTTTTTCGTGTGATGATCTCTTCCAATTCAAAATTCGACAAGTTTGCGCAGCACCAGGTTAATCTCACGCCTTCAGAGTTCAACGGATTGCAGATATTCACCACTGAAAAAGGAGATTGTTTTCATTGTCACTCGTTGGGATTATTTTCAGACAACAAATTTCACAACATAGGAATTGATTCAACTTTTTCCGGTGTAAACATGGGACGTTACAATATTACCGGCGACGCAAATGACATTGGGTTATTTAAAACTCCAACACTCCGCAACATTGAGTTAACCGCGCCATACATGCATGACGGACGTTTTCAAACCCTGCAGGAAGTAGTTGATCATTACGATATGCATGTAAAAGTAAGTCCAACAGTAGATCCGATTATGACCAAAGCATCAAAAGCCTATGGTTTAGGACTTACCCCACAGGAAAAAACAGATCTGATCAACTTTTTGAAGACGCTGACAGACACTGTTTATATTAACTATCCCGCATTGCATCCGTAATCAAAAGAACTAATATTCTTTGTCGGCCGGGAAGATATTTCCGGCCTTTTTTTTGTATATATAGTATATCATCACTAAACTAGTAAGGTGAAAAAAACACGCGATATACTTATTTATTCAATTCTGATTTTCTTCTGTCAAGGAATTTGTGCTCAAAACAAAAATTCCGCGCTGCTGGACTCCTTGGTGAGATCTGAAATGCAGCAATTTTCATCCGTTATTTCAAATCCAAAAAAATACCGCATACAAATTATCTATACCCAGATCAACCGCGATAAAAACAACAAACCCACATTTACTCAACACAATTACTTTCTTGATAGCAGCAATTATTTTTATTGCGCCAGCCTGGTCAAACTTCCCTGCTCTATACTTGCGTTGCAAAAGTTAAATGAATTAAATATTCAAGGTCTGGACAGGAACTCGAAAATGGAAACGGACAGCACAATTGCCTGCCATAAAAGAGTAAAGACCGATACAAGTTCAGTTACCGGATTTCCAAGTGTTGCGCATTACATAAGAAAAATGCTGCTTGTAAGCGATAATCTTGCTTATGGAAGGATTTATGAATTTCTTACGCCGGATTATATACACGATGAACTTTCAGAGCGCGGTTACGGCAGTATGCGAATTGTGCACCGTTTTGACGGAGGATGCAGCGGCAAAAGCAATCTTATTACGAATCCCGTAACTTTTTATGATTCGAAAAATCAAAAACTATTTGCGCAGCCTGAAACCACCAGTAATAAAAATTATGACAACCCACTCGGCACGGTTAAAATTGGAAGGGGACATTTAAACTCTGGTGGGAAAAAAATCAATGAGCCTAAAGATTTTACCACATATAATTTCATGCACCTGCAGCAGATCAACGACATTTTAAAATGGCTGGTCTTCCAACCGGTTGCTCCGGAAAATAAAAAGTTCAACATAAAAGAAGAAGACAGGAAATTTCTTCTTAAATACCTTTCGCTTTATCCACGGGAATCAACATCACCCCGATACAATTCAAAGAACTACTACGACAGCTATAAAAAATATTTTCTGTACGGAGATTCTAAAAAAACGATAACGAACGAAGACATAAGGATATTCAATATTGTGGGACAGAGTTACGGCTTCATGGTTGACTGCGCTTACATTGTTGATTTTAACACGAACACGGAATTTATGCTGAGTGCAGTAATTTATGCAAATGAGGATGGAATTATTAATGATGGGAAATACGAATACAAAAGCGTAGCGCTTCCATACTTAAGCACACTGGGAAATGTTATGCTGAAGTACGAGCAAAAGAGAAAAAGAATATTTCAACCTGACCTCAGCGAATTCAAACTTCAGAATCTTTCCGTGGAATGAAATTTCAATCTGTTACAATTTATTGTATTCCGATTTGATGAACTGCGCCAGCTCCTTAACATAAGTATCGGAAAAATCGAAGCGAATACCCGCTGTCTTGTAGATCTCAGGAATGGTGCGGGTATAACCAAGTTTTAAAAAATCCTGGTATTGCTGCAGAGTTGTCGTTTTATTTTTCTTGTAGTTGCGCCATAATGCAATAGCGCCAAGCTGCGCGAAACCGTATTCAATATAGTAGAATGGAACCTCAAACAAATGAAGTTGCACCTGCCAGCTGCGTTTGCGGTATTGTTCCAGCCCGCTGTGGTCAGTAACTCCTGTTCCGAATTCCTGAATTAACTGTTCCCAATACTCATAACGCTCAACAACATTGTGATTCGGATGAACATATACCCAGTGTTGAAACTTATCGATGATCGCTATCCACGGCAATGCTCTTATCGCTTTTTCCAGCTGCTCTTTTTTCGCGCGCTGAAGATCTTCTTTATTATCGAAAAACGTTTCCCAGTTTTCCATACTGATCAGCTCCATGCTCATGCTTGCCAGTTCAGCAACTTCGCTTGGAACACTTTTATCCTCTGTAAGCGGAAGATCTCTCGTCAGAATGCTGTGCAGCGCGTGTCCGCCTTCATGCACCATTGTAACAACATCGCGATGTAAACCCGCGCTGTTCATGAAAATAAACGGAACGCCTGTTTCATACAAAGGATAATTGTATCCGCCCGGTGCCTTACCAATTCTTGATTCAAGATCGAGGTGACCCATTTTCTTCATCGCTTCAATGCACTGACCAAAGAAAGGATGGATCTTATAAAAACATTCAATGGTTTTTTTTGTCAACTCTTCCCCTGTTTTAAACGGACGTAGAGGTTCTCTTCCTTCCACATCAACCTCAGCATCCCACGGACGATATGAATCGTATTTTAATTTGCTCTTTCTTTCCAAATCCATTTCCCTGCAAATGGGGACAATGTGATTCTTTACCGCTTCATGAAACGAAAAACAATCCTGTACGTTATAATCAAAACGTCCAAGTTCGCGGTGCATGTAATCGCGGAAATTTTCGAAGTCTGCGTTCAATGCCACTTTATTTCGTAAAACGATCAGTCGCGTATATAATTCATTCAGCGTCGTCTCATCCTTGCTTCTCCTTTCCTGGATCTTCATGTAAACTTCTTCCCTCAGCTTTCTGTCCAATGATTTCAGAAATACAGAAGCCTGCTGAAGCGTTAATTCCTTGCCATCATGTGTTACGGTTTGAGCTCCGGCGATGCAACCATATTGCTGCTCTTCATTTTTTATTTCTGTTTGCAGCGGAATATTCTGTTCGCGGAATAACTCTATCGCATTTTTTAATCCGCGCAGATAAATCAGATATTTTTTTTGATCCAGCTCGTTTGTAAATGACGAAGAGACAATTTTCTTATTCAAATCATTCGTATACGGAGCCAGTTTCGGATAAATTTCAGTTATGAAAAACGTATAATCGTTTGACAGCTTTTCATTTGTAGTGTCACAGGTCATACGGATATAACGCCATCCCGCGTCCTCACTGACTACCGCGTCAAGTTCGCTTAGGTCTGTAATAAGTTTTTCGAGATCGCTGACTGAATTTACAGGTCGCGATTTCAATTCATCGTAAAACGGTTTTAATTTCTCCCAATCAGTTATTTTAAAATCTGCAGGTAAATATTTTCGTTCCTTAGGGTGTGAAATTTCTGAAATATCCATGGTTCTTTTGTGAAGTATTGACATTAAAAAAAAAGACAACCAATCAGTGGTTGTCTTTCTCATTATTTTAAATGGTTTAAGCCGCGCCGGTTTTCCTTACGCCGGTTGTCTTTTTAACTCCCGATTTGACTTTAGCTGCTTTTCCGCTTTCCTTCTTCACTGTCTTTTTGCTTTTCTCATCAGCACCGAGCTTTGCCGCTTTCTCTGTTTTCTCAGTTGCTTCTCCTTCTTTCGTTTCTTCTTTAAGTTTTAAATTTCCGGTCGCCTGCAACTGATTGTACCAGGAGAAAAGCTTACGCATGTTACTTACATAAACGCGCGCTTTGTCATAATCAGGCAATATAGTCTCAAAATATTTTTCAATTTCCTTATCATCTTTTTTATGATCAATTGAAGGACCGCCTTTTTCCTTATCGTAAATGGCCTTCATGATTTCACTGATCGATTTATCTTCGCCGGTAGTGAACATGCTGATATCCTCCAGCGCAGATATTTTGTTTGACGCAAATGCCGGAAAGCGCTTCTTATCGCCAATAGACTCTACAATTACTCCGTTCTTGCTCTGAGCAACAACTTTATACAAACCCGGCATCCCGGAAATGGAAATTATACCATGTAAATCAATCATATTTCTCTTTTTTTTACTCAACAAAAATATACATTTTACTGAATGTATTTTTAATTGCCTGGTGAAAGATTCAACAAATTCGCCATTGGGGAAAAATGCTCCCCCAAACTTTAAATTCTGGATTTGGCCGATCCAGGCGTTCTGAAGGTTATGAATCTGAAATTCACCTCAAAACCGCCAAATGATTTGGATGCCGTTGAAAGCGATGAATTATTCATATCATATGCAACACCCAATGCGTATCTGTCGTATTCAAAAAGAAGTTGTCCAATAAACGCGTCGCCAACCCGGTAAAATCCTCCTAGAGATAAAGCGCATGCCTTTTTAATGTGGGTAAAATGAGATGCCTCGGTAATTATGAACTTGAAGAGATTGCCGAAGTTGATTTCGCTGTGCGGACCTTGCAGCGTAACAAGATAACTTGGCAGAAAACAAAACTTCTTACCCCTTACTCCAATTGAATAATTTCCGTACAGAACAATCTTTGTAAATAATTTCTGATCGGTTTCGTCTTTGAATGAATAACGAGGTCCGTTAAAATGAAACGCGCTGATTCCCATGTTTACTTTCAATTCATCATTGGAAGTCATGTAATGTTCCGTCTTGTTATAATACCAGTTAAAACCTCCGCCCATTGTAAAAAAATTAAAGCTCGGATTCATGTAGTATTCATAATCGGGACGAGTAGCGTCGTATTTAAAACCATCAAACTGACTGTCCCATGTAAAATCTCCGTTGTTTACAGACTTCTGGCAATAGCCAAATTGCAATCCCCCGGAAAATGAATTTTTATCGCTTTGCACAACTCCTGACAATGAAAGATTTGTTGTCAATGTGCTTAACAAACCAACACCCGCTTTATCGTTCATCACACTTATCCCCGCACCCATCCACGCCGGGCGATCTGATTTTTTAAATGCGGAAAGATCACACGCGACGCCAATGGTTTTATAACCGAAACCTATGCTGCTCCACTGATCGCGGTAATTGGCAATGGCACGGACGTCACTTTGAACTCCGGCCTGTGCAGGATTCAATGTCAGCGGCGCCAGATCGAACTGAGAAAAATGTGTGTCCTGTCCGTAAACAAAAAACGCGACAGTACAGATAAATGCAGATGTAAATATTTTCTTTTTCATACTTCTTAGCGGATTAATGTTACGTTTCCTTTCAGATCAAACGATTTACCATCTATCAACGTGGCTTTTCCATAATAGAAAAACACCCCTGTATCACATTCTTTCCCTTTATAGGTTCCATCCCAGCCGCCATCAACGTCGCTGCCTTCAAAAACTTTTTCGCCCCAGCGATCAAAGATTACAAGCGAAACAGATTTTAAACAGTTTGCCCGCACCTTGAAAACATCATTTGAAAGATCGTTGTTTGGTGAAAATGCTGTAGGTACAAATACCTCTCCGCACTGCAGATCGATGGCGACATAAGCAGAATCATATGAACTGCAACCATATTGATTTGTAACGGTGCAATAATAAAAACCAGGTGTTTCAGGCGTAATAATTGTAGTTGAACAATTCACGCAACTTACTGGACCGCCCGTCCAATTGTATTGCATTCCAACCGGTGTTACTGACAAAGTAGTCGCTGTACCATAAACAACAATGGTCGAGCCTGGTGATACGTTTGCAACAGGTAAGGGCGCTACAAAAATAGTTTGCACCGCAGTGTCTGTTCCGTTTGGATTGGATGCAATTATCTGCACCGTATATGTTCCGGGAGTATAGAAACAAACATTCACGGAGTCTGTAGAAGCAGTAGACGGATTTGCAGATCCTCCTGTAAATGACCAGCTGATATTTGTTGCCGCTGCGGATGTACTTGTAAAATCAATACATTCTCCATTGCAAACCGTATCAGTGGCTACAGTAAATCCTGCAACAGGCGGAGTACAGGCATTTACAACAACTGTTACCGTAGCTGTGGAAGAAGGGCATGATCCATTGCTCACTGTCAGCGTATAAGTAGTTGTAACTGTAGGTGTAGCAACCGGATTCTGGCATGTTGAACAACTTAACGAAGTGCCCGGTGCCCATGTATAATTTCCTCCACCAGAACCTGAAAGTGTTGTGCTTTGACCATTACAAATAAATCCCTGGGCCGCGGACGCGTTTGCAACAGATGCGGGATTAACTGTAATGGTAATACTCGCTGTGTCCGGTGGACAACTTCCTCCTCCGCTTACGGCAACCGTATAAGTTGTTGTTACCGTTGGTGACGCAGTTGGATTTGGACAATTTGTACAACTCAATCCTGTTCCTGGTGACCATAGATAGGTGCTTCCTCCACCAGCAGTTAACGTTGTATTCTGTCCTGCGCAAATTGTGTTTGATGCAGCAGTAGCAGTTGCGGTGATGTTGCTTGTTACCGTAATTGTTATTGACGCTGTAGCAGTGGGACACGATCCGTTCGAAACCGTAACAGTATACGTTGTCGTAACAGTTGGCGTTGCAGTTGGACTTTGACATGCAGTACAACTCAATGAAGGATCTGATGCCCAGATGTAATTACCACCTCCCGATGCTGTAAGAACTGAACTGTCACCGGAACAAATTGAAGCTGTACTTGCGGTGGCCCCGGCAACAATGGATGAACTTACAGTTACCGCCACAGTTGCAGTATCATCACAACCCGACGATGTACCGACAACTGTATATGTCGTGGTTACAGTAGGTGTAGCAGTTGTTGTAGCGCAATTAGTGCATGAAAGCCCGGTTGCAGGTGACCAGGTATAAGACGTAGCGCCACTTGCAGTGATATTCTGTGATGATCCCGCGCAAATAGCTACGGGATTTGGCGTTACTGTAAGTGTTGGTTCGGGATTTACAACAACAACCTGTGTTATGCTGTCAGATCCATTTGCATTGGTAACAAGGAGCTCAACGGTATAAGTTCCAGCCGGAGAAAAGGTAATGGTTGTATTTTGCGAAGTTGGATTTGCAATTGCAGGACCCGCGGGTGCAACTGTCCAGAGCCAGCTTGTTGGACTGTTGGTGGCATTGCCCGAAAGGTTCACTGTTTCTCCTTCACAAACCGGAGAAATAATTGTAAACGACGGAACCGGAATAGCCCCACTTGAGACTGAAAGCGTTACATCATCCACCGCGAATGATGGATCTGTACCTACTCCATCATCGTTGTTATACCAGTAAAAACCAATTTTTACGTTAGGATTATTATTTGCTGATGCCGGCAAAGCCATAGTGAACGTTGTCCATAATCCCTGGTTTGATCCGCTGCACGGACCACCACAGCAGGTAGATTTCGCCATATCGGCCAGCATGGACCAGGCCGCACCATCAAAGTACCACACCTCGGCGTTATCGATTAATCCATCACCATTTTCAATATAGTTGAAGTTGAGTGTTATTCCCGTCTGACCGGTACAGTTGATAGTTGGCGATTCAATTCTTGTATGTGTTTCAGGAAACCAGAAACCGAATCCTCCACTGAGATATGCGGCGCCCGCGTCACCTAAAGCACTTGGGGCAGACCCAATATGCAGTGACTGATCACCCGCACCTACACATCCTGAACCGCATGCTCCGGCAGCATTACCATTCTCCTGTCCGCTCATGTACCACTGATTCTGATCGACGCCGTTAATTCCAACTGTGTTGTTGACTGTCCACGTTCCGTTTGCAGTTACATAACTGACATGATTGCAACCAACTCCAAAGTCTTCGGTCCAAAACACCGTTTGTGCGTTCACTTCTGAACAAAAAACCGTTGCAATACTTAAACAAAAGAGATATAAATGTTTCATAGAAGGATTCTTCAATTTTTTAAAAATAACAAAACTACTGTTGTGCACCAATTTTTTACGACGAATTCAGGCAAAAAGACCTGGTTCAAAATCCTGATCAAGTCTTCTTGAATGATTCAATTATTCGCTTTGCCAATATCTCCGCTATTTTCACGTTGCTTTCATGCGTCCAACCCGCAATATGCGGAGTTAGAATAACCTTATCAGAAGATGTCAGATAACGAAAAGCTTCCGGCAGATTTGCAGCGTCCATTTTTTCGAAAGAAACAGATTCATATTCCAGTACATCGAGACAGGCTCCAAGTATTTTCCCTGATTTCATTGCCGCGACCAGATCATCCGTTTTTAAACTTTTCCCACGTGCCGTATTGATCAGGAAAAATGGTTTTTTGAATTTGTTTATCCATTCTGTATTCACCAGGTATCGCGTTTCATCGGTAAGTGGAGTATGCAGGCTAACAATATCGCTGGCATCAAACAATTCCTGCATTGCGGATTCACGAATCTCATCACTCCCGAAACCCTTCCGGTATTTATCATAAACCAAAATGGTAACGCCAAAGCCTTTTAACCTTTGGGCAAACGCGCTTCCCATATTTCCATACCCGATAATTCCAACGGTCTTTCCTTTTAATTCAATTCCCCTGTTGCCTTCTCTCTCCCATTTTCCGTTTCTGACTTCTCTATCAGCTCGGTTTAAATTGTTCAGCAATGACAATAACATTCCCATCGCATGTTCACCTACC
>CBIHPU010000068.1:0-10812 GCA_966211935.1 uncultured bacterium
AATCTGAATCTCGCGCACAAGATTAATCCAACCTGGAGCACAGGAATTCTTGCGCATTACAGTTTAAATCCATTGGAGCAGGACATGAACATGGATGGCTTTCTGGATATTCCAACCGGACAGCAATATAATTTCATGAACCGTTGGTCGTACGCAACAAGAAAAGGATTTGAGGGCCAGTTCGGAGGCAATTTTGTGCGCGATGAAAGAAGTGGCGGTCAGTTTCGCCTGCATGAGGGCGGCAGCACTAATCACGAATTGTATAAGATAGGAATCAATTCTGAAAAATGGGATGTTTTTGCAAAGAACGGTTATGTTTTTAAAAAACCTGAAACAAGTATGGGATTGCAGTTAAGTTATCTTGAACATAAACAAAATAATTTTTACGGCAATAATAAATACGACGGGTTTCAGCAAACCTTTTACGCTAATTATATTTTCCAGGGAATAATCGGAAACACAAATCACAAATACAAAACGGGTGCAAGCCTGTTATGGGATAAGGTAAATGAAACCTACGCTAATTATAAATTTTCAAGAACTGAAACAGTCCCCGGTGTTTTCGTTGAATACAGTTATTCCTGGCTTACACGCTTTAATGCAGTAGCGGGATTGCGCGCGGATTATAATAATTACTACGGATTGTTTTTTACCCCGCGCGTTCACATGCGTTATGCATTAAAGAATGAAAAAACCGTATTCCGCGCTTCTGCCGGAAGAGCGCAAAAGACTGCAAATATTTTTGCAGAGAATTCCCCGTTCATGGCTTCATCACGTGAGTTCATTATTATGCCAACAGATTACAATTTACCTTACGGATTAAAGGCGGAGGTCGCATGGAACTACGGACTTAATTTTCTTCACAAATTCAAATTGAATTACCGCGACGCGCAATTTGTTGTAGATGTATACAGAACCGATTTCATAAACCAGGTCGTGGTTGATATAGATTACGATCCGCAGCAGGTTTTATTTTATAATCTTGAAGGGAAGTCGTTCTCAAATACTTTACAGGCGGAATTCACGTGGGAAGTGAGGAAACGACTTGACATGAGAACAGCATATCGTTTTATTGATAATCAGTCGCAATTTAAAACGGATCTGTTGCCAAAGTATCTGCTGGGCAGGCATCGCGCATTCATCAGCTTTTCATATGAAACCAAAAATCAACATTGGCAATATGATGTTACCGCGCAGTGGAATGGTAAAAAAAGATTGCCAAATACTTCTTCCAGTCCGGCAGAATACAGGCGCGCTGAATACTCTCCTGATTTTTTCAACTTACTGGGACAGATCAGTTATAAAACCGGCGAGAAGAAAAAATGGGAATTTTACATAGGAGTTGAGAACGCGCTGAATGTAAAACAAAACAATCCCATTGTTTCGGCAGAAAATCCATTTGGTGAACACTTTGACGCTTCAATGGTTTGGGGTCCGATTTATGGAAGAATGTTATATGGAGGCTTGAGATTTAAACTGAAGTAATTTAAAATTATACTTGCTCTACACGTTCTGTAGCCGGGTCGGTTTTTTCTCCCAGAAATTCCACCCAGGCTTTTTTTATTGCCGGATAAAGTTTAGCAGCTTCAACCAGTTTCATAAAAGCAATGATGTTGTCTTCAAATCTTTTTTCCAGTTTTTCTTCTTCAAGAGAGCCATCATCTTTAAAAGCTTTATGCGCGCTTGATAACGAAAACATATTCGGAAAAACGCTTGCGCCTAAATGTTCAAGCGGAATGCGAAGCGACCAGAGTCCCCTGTTTCCTCCGGCCATTGAAGGAGACGCAGACATCAGTAACGCGTGCTTTTCAATGAATGGCTGAGGCCTGAAACGTGACACCCAATCTATTGAATTCTTGAGTAAACCCGGCATTGAAAAATTATATTCAGGCGAAGAAATTATGAAAGCGTCATTCGCAAGCAAACGCTTCCTGAATTCAGTTGCTCCTGCCGGAATCTGCTGGGCGTCTTCCAGTTCCTGATCATAGGAAGGGCAATCGAATTCCTTCATATCCGCAAAATCAATACGATGTCCGTGCGATTCAATTATTCTTGTTGCAAGCAACGCGAGCCTGCTGTTTAATGAATCACCACGCAACGAAGCAGCGAACACAAGAAAATGCAGTGGTTCATCCAGTGTTTTACATACCTGTTCAGCCTGACTAAGTTTTTCCTGACGTTTTTTCTCTTCTTCCATTGTGTATATATCTGACTTAATCACAACAAAAGCATACCAGCTTCAGAAGTAAAATATTCCACGAACCTGAAGACGGTTTTCTATTAAGAACTTTTAAAAACAAAAAAACCGGTAATTTAATTACCGGTACAACCTAATCAAACCGTGTCAACAGAAATTATTCTTCCGGAGACGGGAGCTCCACAATTTCAAACCAATATTTATTTAAGGTTTTCATAATCTCAATCATCGATGTAAAACTCGTAGGTTTTGAAATAAATGAACTAACGCCCAGGTTGTAGCATTGCATAATGTCTTTATCCGCGCGTGAAGTGGTTAAAACAACGACAGGAATTTTTTTCAATTTTGGATCATCTTTAATTTCTTTAAGGACTTGCCGTCCGTCTTTTTTTGGCATGTTCAGATCCAGCAATATCAAACTAGGTAAGTTCTCGCTTTTTTTCCCGGAAGAACTCTCATTACGTTTCAGATAATCCATCAACTGTTCACCATCCTCAACAAACGTATACTTGTTCTTAAATTTACTTTCACGCAATGCTTCTTCTATCAGCTCACGATCCTCCTCATCGTCGTCTGCTATTACTAAATTAACTGACATTGCTTTTAGGGAATTAAGTGTTGTATTCATTTTGATTGTATGGCAGTAGATGATGTTGAATCGGGTAAAGCGGCGCTCTGGTCTATAGGCAAAGTTATAATAAATTTAGTCCCAACGCCTTCCTGACTGCGTGCAGTAATTCCGCCGTTATGTCTTTGCACAATCTTTTTGCAAATAGCCAGTCCAATGCCTGAACCCTCGTACTTTTTTGCCTCCAACCGCTGGAAAATGGCGAATATTTTATCAAGGTATTTTTCATTAAATCCAACACCATTATCTTCCACAATAATTGCGACCTGATTACGCAAAAGTGTAACGTCCGAAAACGCGCGCAGATCTTTAGTGCAATAAATTTTAATCACAGGCGCTACATTATCCTTTCTGAATTTTATAGAATTGGAAATGAGATTCTGAAAAAGTTGCCGCATTTGTGTTGGATCACCCGAAATAACAGGAAGAGAACTTACCAGGTGCACCTGCGCGTTGGCGCGTTCAACTGTTACTTCCAAATCAGATAACACTTCCGAAACCAATTGATTCAGATTTATTTTTTCGAATTCACGCGCATGCGATGTCAAACGGGAAAAAGCAAGCAGATCATTAATTAATCGCTGCATTCTGCCCGCCGCGTTAAGCATACGGTCAATATACTGCAAACTTTCGGGATTTAAATTGTCCGCTTCCTTGAGTTTAAGCCGGTCTCCGAACGACTGTATCTTTCTTAACGGCTCCTGCAGGTCATGAGAAGATATATAAGCAAAATTTTCCAATTCAGTGTTGGCTTCCTTAAGTGTTTCCGCATACTGACGGATCTCTTCATGCGATCTGAACAATTCATCCTGTTGTTTCTTCCTCTCCGTTATGTCATTGGTAAACACGATGAAATATAACTCATCATTCAACAGGTAACTGCTAAGTTTAATTTCAACCGGAAACTCTGAACCGTTATATTTTTTCCCGATAACTTCAGTTTCGAGATTAACCGGGACTGAACTTTTCAAATAACTCTTCATCAATGATTCAGAAATTAATTTCTTTTTTAAAATCCATTCCATATCACGGCCCACCAGTTCACCCCTGGAATATCCAAATTGAGCTTCCGCCTGCGGATTCATCATTGTAATCCTGCCGTTCTTGTCAGCAAGAGTGATTCCCACCGTTGCATTATCAAACAAAGCATTGAGATTCTCTTTTACACGTGCCGCAGCCGCTTCGGTTTTCTTAAATTTTAATATCAGGAAAGCTGCTGCCCAGACACCGAGCAGAGAAAGTATGCGATTAGTAAAGAAAACACTCACTCCTTCGCCGGCCTCTGAAAAGAAAGCTCCAACAAGTGTTAACAACGTGGAGGCAACCGCGAAAATAAAAGTGAACCTTGATCCGCGCATCCATAATGTCAACAATACAACAGCAATATAACTTACACCATCCGCTATACCACGCGGTGTGAAAATATCAGAAATAAAAATTCCAATACCAATTAAAGTAGCCAGCAAAACCAGCTTATTTATTTTTCTTTCTTTATCCATTAACCAACTCGTCTGAGGAAATTCCGTTTTAATGCCTTTGTAATTTTCATCTAAAATTGTTGATACTCCTCTACGTGAACAATGACACCAATCATTGTTAAGATGACCTAAATCATCAATATTTGCTCTGTATCATAAAATATTTTCTACATTTTCATATGGATCATTCTATACATTCTTTTCTGAAAGAAGAAAAAATTTTTTCTCTTTGCACATCCCTGCATGATATTCCTCATACAGCAATCTGTTACTACGCGCTTGAAGAAGAACGGAATTGGCTGGTATTTTGTTCGGAAAATAAAACGCTTCATATTCAGAATGCTTTGATAAACCGTAATGTTTCAGGTTCCATACTTCCGATGAGATGCAAAACTGCTTTTACACGCGGTCTTCAGTTTTCCGGGATTTTCGCCCATCATTCAGAACTCGAATGCGCAAATGCAAAATCATTGTACTACAAAAAATATCCTTTAGCTTTAGCAATGAAAGGCGATGTCTGGATAATTCAATTAACTAAAATTAAAATGACAGACAACCGGCCGGGATTCCCGAAGAAGATACAATGGCTCAAAGAAGCAACCGCAGTATGAAACTAAAAACACCGTCCGATTCAGAAACTATAATGACTGAAATTATTCTTCCAAATGAAGCTAATCCAATGGGGATCGTTCAGGGAGGGAGAATTGTTCACCTGATGGATATTGCAGCAGCGATCTGCGCGCAAACTCACGCTGGAAAAATCGCTGTTACTGCTTCAATCGACAAAGTTCGTTTTGTAAGTCCTGCTCGTGTTGGCGATGTGCTTACGATCAAAGCAGTGATCACAAAGGTATTTTCTACCTCAATGGAAATCTATACAGAAGTTACCGCTAAACGTTTGCCTGATATGAAACCCGTTCTCAGCAACTCCGCGTTTTTTACTTTTGTTGCTCTTGGTGAAGACCAGAAACCAACGGTAATTCCGAAAATTAAAGCTGTTACAGTACAGGAAAAACTACGTTATAAGCAGGCGGAGGAAAGAAAGGAACAGTGGAAAAAACAAAATTCCTGAAAAAAATTTCATTAGTTGCATATGATTTAAATCAGTGAGTCGGCTCATTGTTCAGTCCGCTTAATTGTATGAATCTTTGTATTACTAAAAAAAACTCATTATGAAAAGTTTAATCATTAAATGCATCATCCCAACAGCATTAGTAATTGTAAGTCTGGTATCATGTTCGCAGGAAGAAAACCGAAATCAGGAAACAACACCTGCAACAACAGAAGAAAGCGCTCCAGTTGTTGGAGGTCAATCAGCCGTTGTAGATGATGTTTCGCAAAAAGACGTAGTCAAAGTTGCCGCTTCATCAAAGGATCACACTACACTGGTTGCAGCAGTACAGGCGGCGGACCTGGTTAACGCATTATCTAACGCAGGACCTTTTACTGTGTTTGCTCCAACAAACGCCGCGTTCGACGCCTTGCCAGCAGGAACAGTTGATGACCTGCTGAAGCCCGAGAACAAAGAAAAGCTTGCGGATATTTTACAGTATCACGTTAGTGTTTCTGTTTACGAAACTTCAATGCTTACTGACGGACGCGTAATTGGCCAGGTTAACGGCGGCAATGTAACCATCACAAATAAAGATGGAAAGATGATGGTTAACGACGCGAATATTGTTGCAAGCATTAAAGCGTCGAACGGTATTGTTCACGTTATCGACAAAGTTCTGCTTCCTAAATAAAACCAATAAAAGATTTTCTGAAAGTGCAGTTTCCGGCAACGCGGAAACTGCACACAGAATCTAACGGTGATTTTTTCTGCAGAAGAATAGCGCTGACAACGAAAAAAGATTTTACCAGACCCTGAATAAAAAAATTCAACCTGGATTAAGTTTCGGGTATTACGCAGACATAAATTGTTAAAGTACAGGTTAATCTGTCTGTACTGATATTGATCATATTCAGCTATTCCATTACTTTCTATTTTTGAGGAAATAAATGCGAGATGGGAAGTAAATCAGTTTATGTTAATTGTCAGGAGTGCTCTGCACGACCAATGTCAATATTTTGTGGTTTAACTACTGGTGAGATTGACCAGGTGAGCCATCACAAATCAGTAACGATCTATAAAAAGAGATCCATCATCTTTAACGAAGGTGATACACCTCATGGAATTTACACAGTAAATACAGGGAAGGTTAAAATTTACCAAATAACAGAAACGGGAAAAGAACAAATTGTTCGCATGGTAAGGCCCGGAGATGTAATTGGTTACCGTGCTTTAATTACGGGAGAAAAATATTCCTGCACAGCGGAAGTCATTGAAGATTCCAACATCTGCTTCATTCCCAAATCCGTATTCTTTCAAATGACAGAAGAGAATGCAAGCATTTCAAAAAAATTACTTCGCCTCTTGTCTATTGATCTGAAAAGAGCTGAAAATAAGATCACAACTCTGGTTGATAAGCCGGTCCGTGGAAGGCTTGCCGAGGCGCTGCTTTTCTTAAAAGAAACTTATGGTTTTGAAAATGACGCGGCAACCATCAATATAATTCTTACGCGTGAAGAGATCGCAAATCTAGCCGGAACAACAAAAGAAACCGCAATACGATTGCTTTCAGAACTGAAAGATGAAAAGGTGCTGGAATTCTCAGGTAAAAAAATCAAGATCAAAAATCTTCCTTCGCTTATCAGTCTCGCAAATATCTGCGACTGAAAATTCATTTGTGTTTAATATATTTGATAAAACGATGACCCTGATCATCGTTTTTTCTTTTTAGCGGCCCGTTATTCCATTCTCACAAATTTTCAGAAAGTGTGAAAGAAATTATACGAATAACCATAAACCTCAATATTCGATGAGCGCACTCATCGTTTTTCCTTTTATTTAGGTTGACTTTGTAATCTTAAACACAATCCATGCAGGGAAATTCACCCCATTCATTCCACATACCCGTAATGGGACTGGGATATACTGTTGATACACCACTAAAGGTTGCGCGGTTCGGCATTTCATCGGTAGTTTCAATTATTGAAGATTCTCTCCTTGAACAAATGAGAGAGTTTTTGTGCAACAAACACGAGAAAGAATATTTTGCAATAGAAAAAACGGCGCCCGATTACAGGGCCAACAGAATCACTTCTTACCTCGATCTGCTTCATGATCTGTTACAGGAACAGATGAGGGAACTGAAGAATCAGCTTTTCGAAAAAGGAAATGATATTGTAAGATATTTTGAAATGCAGGATTCAAATTCATTTCTGCGTATGCTTTATGAAAACATGAAATCAAGTTCGGATGAATTTGAAAAGGATAGTTTACAGAAAGAATTAAGGAATCGCATTGTAGCTGGGAGTATTGATGTAAACATCATGACCAAATGCGACAGAACAAATTATGCGGAAGATGGCAGTGAGTTGCCACAAATGTATTCCGACGCGCTGTCTGCATTGCGCGGTTATGCCAATAGCAAAGTCAATTCTTCAGTTGTATTTTCAGCGGGACTTAATCCCAGGCTATATTCATATTGCGAATCGTTCGATTGCTTTTATCCGGACGAAAAAGGCGAATTGGCAAAAAAAATTGTAATAAAGGTCAGTGATTACAGATCTGCTTTGATCCAGGGAAAGTTTCTCGCGAAAAAAGGACTTTGGGTTTCCGAGTTCAGAATTGAATCCGGTTTAAATTGTGGAGGACACGCATTTCCAACTGAAGGAATTCTGCTCGGGCCCATTCTGGAAGAATTTAAAAACAAAAAAACTGAAATGCGCCACGAGCTGATGGAAATATGCAACGCGGCGCTTAAACTAAAAAACCGTTTGCCTTTTCAAAGCGAACCATCACTCAAAGTTACTGTTCAGGGAGGAATTGGAACAGCGAATGAAGACCGGTTTATAAGGGAATATTACAAGGTTGATTCAACCGGGTGGGGAAGTCCTTTTTTAATGGTGCCTGAAGCTACCAACGTAGATGCAGAAACACTGGCCAGTTTAATTGAGGCGCGACCGGAAGACTATTACACGAGTTACGCTTCACCATTAGGCATCGCTTTCAATAATTTCAAAAAATCATCGTCAGAACAACAACGTAAAAGAAGAATTCAAAAAGATAGGCCGGGTAGTCCATGCTATAAAAAGTATCTTGCTTTTAATACAGAATTCACAGACAAACCAATCTGCACAGCATCGAGACAATACCAGGATCTGAAAATAAAGCAGCTTAAAAGCTCAACGTTGTCATCCGAAGCACTGAACCGGGCAATTGATAAGGTTATGGAGAAAGATTGTCTCTGCGAGGGACTCGGTGTATCTGCATTGCTGAAAAATCATGCAGAGAAACCTAAACAATTAAAAGCGGTAGCAATATGCCCCGGACCTAATCTTGCATTTTTTTCAGGCAGCTTTACGCTGGAAGAAATGGTAGCGCACATATACGGTAAAATAAACATTCTGAATTCGGTTCCGCGTCCGCATATGTTTATAAACGAAATTAAGCTGTACTATAATTTCTTAATATCGAGCCTGGAAGAATCAGAGACAAATGCCGCGAGAATTAAATACCTCGACAGCTTTAAAAACAACTTGCTCGAAGGGATAAATTATTATTTTGGTATCTTCCAGCTAATGACAAGAGAACAGGAAGCGCAACGATTAAACAACCTGGAATTACTGAAGGCTTTCCGTAATTCAATTTTATTACTGTTCAATACGGAACAAGCCAAGGTTGCCTGACAAAGCAAATACAAAATTAATATCCATCCATAAAAAAAGGAACTGATCTTATGAACCAGTTCCTTTTTCATTTTGCTTTATACCGAAAGATCTATCCGCATTTGCTTTGACCACAACTCTTACACCTGAGACATCCTTCTTCGTAATATAGTCCCTCAGGGTCGCCGCATTCACGGCACATTCTGTCAACCGCGTGAGTTCCGTTAGGAATGAATTTCTTTAAGGCTCTCTCCACACCTACTCTCCACGTATTGATGTTATCATCATACAAATTCAGTTTCTCAACCAGGTTTACAACCTGAGGTAAAGGCATACCATGGCGCAATACTCCGGAAATTAGTTTCGCGTAATTCCAGTATTCTTTATTAAATGAGCGCGACAAGCCTTCGATTGTTACTTTGTATCCGTCTTTGTCAAAAAACTGAAAATCATAACGGGCCTTTGCGTCTTTTATCTTATTCTTAATTACCCAACCGCGCTCAACATAATTCGGCAACAGGAAAGCGTCTTCCGCTTTACCGGTAAATATTTCATATGGTTTGTTGTTCAGCAATCCAATTACTGCGATCCATTTTTCATTATGATTCTGGAAACGGATAACATCAGCTTCAAGTACAGGAGGACGTTTAGGCGCAGATGTTTCAATAATCTCCTCCACAGCTTTTTCCGTTGTTTTGGTGTCAGCAACCAACACGCCGCTGCGCGATCCATCACGATACACTGTTATTCCCTTCAATCCTTTCTTCCAGGCATCAAGATAAATTTTTCCAACTGTTTCTTCCGAAACATCTGCAGGAAGATTTATAGTTGAACTGATAGAATGCGTAACATATTTCTGAACGATAGATTGCAATTCAATCCGCTTTGACCAACTGATCTCTGATGCCGTAGATTTTGCGTAAGGACTTTTTGTAATATCCTTCTGTCCGCTCGCTTCCATCCACAGTTTCAATTTTGGGTGATAAACAGTAAACTCCTGCCACTGTTCTCCCATCGCGTCAACAAAGTCGGTCTTCTCTTCCTTGTTTTTAGTATTTACTTTTCTCCTGCGTTTGTACGATAACATGAACACAGGTTCAATTCCGGAAGATGATCTTGCAAGCAGGCTCAATGTTCCTGTTGGCGCAACGGTGCTTAAGGAAATATTTCTTCTGCCATGCTTCATCATTCGCGTATAAACTTCCGGCAATTCTTTTTTCAGCATCTGAATAAATTCCGAAGTCTCTTCAATCTGCGGATCAAACGCTTCAAATTTTCCACGTTCGATCGCCATATCAATTGAACTGTCAAATTCAGCGGAACATTTTAATTGCATCATGTTTTCCACCGTTTCAAGCGCCTGCGCGGAATCAAATTTAATATTCATTGCTGCCAGGGCATCTGCAAGCGCCGTGAAGCCAAGTCCTGTGCGTCTGCCTTTTTTTCCTGCGTTATATAAAAGTTTCCATGTATCTGTTTCAACCTGCTTAATAAAATCAGGCTCAGGATCCTCATCAACTTTTTGAAGTATTCTATTGATTGCTTCAAGCTCAAGGTCCACAAGATCATCCATCAAACGCTGCGCTTCATACGCGACTTCATAGAACTTTACATAATTGAATTTCGCCTTTGGTGTAAAGGGATGCTCAACGAATGAAAAAAGATTCACTGCAATAAGCCTGCAGCTGTCCCCACCCTGCATCGCAATCTCGGAACAAGGATTAGTAGATACGTTTTTAAACCCGGGATAAACTGACGAGGTTGAATAATCATGTTGTCTGTCCCAGAAAATAAGT
>CBIHPU010000069.1:0-10706 GCA_966211935.1 uncultured bacterium
GTGTCCACTGTTTCCTTCATCATGTTTTTTCCACAGGCGCTTCCTGCTCCGTGAGCGGGATATACAATTACATCGTCTGCCAGAGGCATAATCTTATTCATGAGTGAATCATACAGCAAACCTGCGAGTTGTTCCTGTGTCATGGACGCAGCTTTCTGCGCGAGGTCTGGTCTTCCGACATCTCCAAGAAAAAGTGTATCTCCGCTAAACAAGGCATGATCTTTTCCATTTTCATCCTTCAATAAAAAGCTCGCGCTTTCCATTGTGTGCCCGGGAGTATGCAAAACTTTTAGTGTTATGTTTCCAAGTTTATAATCTTCATTATCCTTTGCGATAACCGCGTCGAATTCGGGCTTGGCTGTTGGACCAAAAATAATTTTTGCTCCGGTTTTTTTAGCCAGATCCAAATGCCCGGATACAAAATCCGCATGGAAGTGCGTTTCAAAAACGTATTTAATTTTTACACCGTCTTTGTTCGCTCTGTCAATATAAGGTTGTACTTCGCGCAACGGATCAATAATCGCCGCTTCTCCGTTTGAAGTGATGTAGTAGGCACCTTGTGCCAGACATCCGGTATAGATCTGTTCTACTTTCATATTTATTTTTTGTGTGATGCTGTTTTTATTTTATAATTCAAAATTACCATGTATTAAAATTAAAGACGGTAACAGTGGTTACACGCATTTCTGAGTGTAACAAAAGTTACATTAGTGTCCTCCGGGCGATTTAAGGACGAGTTCATTTACAATAATGTAAATACCCATTATAAGAACGAACCATCCGAATCCTTTCTTCAATTTATTGCCGTCTATTTTTTTGGAGAGTGAATTACCGACAAAGATCCCGCCTATTGCAAGTACGCTTACAATTAGTAAAAGATGCCAGTCCATGGTTTGCGCGTTTGAAGAAACATCACCGATGAAACCAATCAGTGATTTAGCCGCGATAATTAGTAAAGATGTTCCTACTGCCATTTTCATTGGGAGTTTACTGAGCATTACTAGTGCCGGTATGATCAAAAATCCCCCTCCGGCGCCAACAAGTCCGGTAAGAATTCCCACAATTGTACCTTCCAATAATATTACTGGGTAGTTGAATTTTTGCTCCTCACTTTCTTCTGTTTTTGCTTTTGGTTTTTCTCGTATCATCGAAACTGAAGCTGCCACCATCAGCACAGCAAATAAGATCATCATCAAAAGTGATTTAGTAACGACCAGATCACCTATCTGAAAAATTTCATCCGGAATTGCCGGTACTATAAATTTTCTTGTCGCAAATACCGCTGCAATAGATGGAATTCCGAACACAAGTGCGGTCTTGAGACTTATTAATCCCTGTTTGAATTTTGGAAAGGCTCCGACGAGACTGCTGAAGCCAACAATAAATAAGGAGTAAGCTGTTGCCAAAACGGGTTCTACTCCAAACTGATAAACGAGAACAGGAACAGTAAGTATAGAACCTCCTCCTCCAATCAAACCCAATGATATTCCAATAATAATTGCTGAGATGTAACCTAAAATTTCCATTTGAAACGCTTCTGTTTTTTTGTACTGCAAAGGTCATAGGATAGAAATTGTTTTTCGGCAACAAATGTTACATTGAGGAGAAAGTGAAACTGAAAATTGAACCTGCGAAGTTTGGTTAACTTTTTTTATTGAATTAAAATGAATATTTATTGGCTGACGAGATGATAACGGTCATGGAGTTCCCGCTGTTTATTTTATTATTTGGCAGCAGATTTCTGCTATAGTAGCTTAAATAAAAAATTAATGTTATGAGAAATTTTGTAAAATTTATGGTCGGCCCGGCTGGTCGCGGCCTAAGAATAGTTGCAGGCCTGGTTCTAATTGGAATCGGTGCATTCCGAAATCCAAATGACATTAATTGGATGTTAATTATTATCGGAATGATTCCCTTGGCAGCAGGTCTATTTGACTTTTGTCTTATTGCTCCGCTGTTCGGTTATTATTTCAGCGGACCAAAAACCCGGAACGCGGTGAATACGCCTCCTAAAACTCCGGTCTGAAAGTTAAAATGCAATTGCTGAGGAGTTCTTATGAGCCCTCAGCAATTCGTCAACAACATTCATTAAATTCTCGTGAATTTCACTTTTACGTGGAAGGTGGTTGTTGTGTCGTTATTGGGTTGATCAAGAAACAGCAGGTTAAAATTTTGTTTTAGTATAGCCTTGAATTTTTCATTGTCTGAAATAATGTCTTCAATTTCAATTTTTCCTGTTTCTGTTATTTTAAAAACCACATAGGCTAACGAAGAATTTTCTTCCAGCGTACTGAAATCCCATTTGTTGATCTCACTGTTTACTTTAGTTTGAACATTTGTTTTCAGGTATGAGATGTCTGAACCTTCAGACGGAGAATTCCCCGACCACGAGTTGAGTGCCAGCATTAAGCCGGCGAGCATCATAATTAGTTTTGTTTTCATATTCAGGTTTTTGTTTTGCTTATTAATACAGATTTTCCTGTGTTTTAAGCATAAGACGGGTGGGGGAGAAGAAAAGTTACAGGTTCCTTCAGATTTTAATTGGAAATAAAAAAGCCACAAAAGTGGCTTCTAAAAAAATTAAGTAAAATCAGATATCAGATCTTTCCTTCTTCTATCAACTCATCCAGATTTCCATGAGCTGCAGTAAATCCTTCCTGGAAGCCCATCTCAATTGTCGCCTTCAAGTCTTCATCTTTTTCGAATGTGATGTTCACTTCAACCGTTGTGACGTTTTCGTTTTCAATGAACTTAACTTCCCAATTCATTGAAGGAGCTGAATTGTTTTTCACGCCATTCTCATCTGAAAAATAGTCATCCACTACAAACTGTTTCTTATTCTCAATTGATTTGTAGTCGGCGCGCGCCCAATGCTTTTCGCCGTTCGGACCAACCATTGCATATAACCAGAATCCGCCTGGCCGGAAGTCCATTGATTTTGTTTGTGCCTTCCATGGCTTAGGCGCCCACCACTGATCCAGGATTTTACTGTCGGTCCATGCCTTCCATACTTTTTCTACCGGAGCGGCGAACTCTCGAACAATTTTCATTTTCTTGTTCGTAATGTCTTTCGTAAAGACTGATTGTTTTTTAATTAGAGTCATGTTTTTTTGTGTTAGTGATTATTGAATCTATTTGAACTGCAAAAGATATTTGCTCAGCTTATCTACATTTTGTTTCAGGCCTTCATCAGCTTTGAATTTTTTAACAGTTTGTATGAATTCTTCTTTTGAAGAGAATAACATGTGCCAGCTTAAAAACGTTTTGTTTCCGCGGCTTTCAAATTCTACCGTCGTCACAAACTTTGGTCCGGTGGGGTGTTCATAAACAATTTTTTTATGTTTTATTACCTCCCTGAAAGTATTTTTGTTCTTGTAATCCGTGCCGTCGGGTCCATGCATAACAAATTCCCATTCTCCGCCTGGTTTCATTTCCATTTTCGAAATCGTATTTGTAAAGCCGTTTGGTCCCCACCAGTTTTTAATGTGTTCCGGCTCTGTCCATACTTTCCACACTAATTCTATCGGTGCATTTAGTTCGCGTGTTAATCTTATTTCACGGTCGCTCGTATCACTTTCTTTTTTTTCGCCCATGTTTCTTTGGTTTTTGAAGTTCATTCAGATAATTTTCAAGTGCGTCAAGTTTATTTTCCCAGAACTGGCGGTATTGTTCCACCCATTCCGACACTTCGTTTAATTTTTCAAGCTTTGCTTCGCAATATCTTTCCCGCCCCTCTTGTTTTACTTCAATCAATCCGCATTCTGCAAGAATTTTCACATGTTTGGATATTGCAGGTCTGCTGATATCAAAATTCTCTGCCACCGCATTTAACGTGAGCGAATGAATGGCAAGCAAACCCAGAATCGCACGCCTTGTTGGGTCCGCTATCGCCTGAAAAACATCTCTTCTTGTTTCCATTATCTGTAACTAAGTGGTTACAAATATATGCGTAACTATTTGGTTACGCAAATTTTTATTGAAGAATCTTACTTCATGAATGGGAACATTGAACTCTTGTTCCTGCTTTTTGATCGGGCAGAAGCTCCCCTCATGGCGAGGCATACGCATACGTAACTTACCCATTATTCGTAGATATCAACCTTACATGAAGTGACAATAATGCGACTCCAACAAGTTGTATATAGGAACAAATATTTTTGTGTAAATAAAAAAGGAGCCATCTCTAGCTCCTTGATTTTTTTTTGTGTTAATTAAAGAATAAACTCACATAATAAAATGATTACTGATACTTTGATAGCTCAGTACATTTTCAATCACTTTAGCAAATAAAGGCGCAACCGTTAATACTTTTATTTTCGGGCTCTCACGTTTCAACGGAATTGTATCTGTCACGATCAGCTCAACAATTTTTGATTTCTCCAGGTTCTCATATGCTTTTCCTGAAAGTACAGCATGTGTTGAAACTGCGCGAACACTAAGTGCTCCACGCTCCATCATCATATCAGCAGCTTTCGCTAATGTTCCTCCTGTATCGACAAGATCATCGACCAATACAATATTTCTTCCTTCAACTTCGCCGATCGCTGTCATCTGGTCAACCACATTCGCTTTGCTTCTTTGTTTGTAGCAGATAACAAGATCCGACTTCAAATG
This sequence comes from uncultured bacterium, assembly GCA_966211935.1. GTDB lineage: Bacteria > Bacteroidota > Bacteroidia > B-17B0 > Aurantibacillaceae > AM-1111. The sequence goes on from CBIHPU010000069.1 coordinate 4,615, forward strand.
CTTTGCATATGCATTGGCTCGTTTTGAACCTCCCATATCAGGAGCGGCGATGGTTAGATTCGGAATATTTAAATTCTGTAAGTAAGGAAGAAAAATTGTTGAAGCATAAAGATGATCAACCGGTACGTCAAAAAATCCCTGGATCTGGTCGGCGTGGAGATCCATTGTCATTACACGGTTCGCACCTGCAGCAGCCAGCATATCTGCAACCAGTTTTGCTCCGATAGCAACACGTGGCTGATCTTTTCTATCCTGGCGTGCGTAACCATAATACGGCATTACTGCGATGATCTGCGCCGCAGAAGCACGTTTTGCGGCATCTATCATCAGCAACAGTTCCATTAAATTATCAGTTGGCGGAGTGGTACTTTGTATGATAAAAACGTTTTGTCCGCGAATACTTTCTTCATAGGAAACCTGGAATTCTCCATCGGAAAAAGTAAGTATGCTTACATTTCCCAAGGTCTTTCCGTAAGCGGTGGCAATTTTCTCAGCGAGCGTCCTCGTAGCTTGTCCCGCGAATAACTTTACATTAGCTTGCATAAGGTAGAAAATTGATTGTGTAGAGGAGTCAAAAGTAGAAAAAAAGCCGTGGGGAAATTATGAGCTGAATAAGTTGTGAATAAGATGCCCTTCGGGATCGTTCCTCGTTTGCTTCAGGAACATAAAGCGAAAAGCGGCACCCAAATTAATGAGAAACCGCTTTTCTGGTACCGCATACGATACCAAATTTGAACGAACTCCTCGAAGATAAACGGGATATGGCTCGGATTTGGGACTTGTACGGGCATTTGGTAAAGGATCGGACGTAAGGGTAGTTTAGTATAATTTTTCAAAGAAAATCACGTTATTAACGAATTGAAAAAAAATCTTGCTATAATAGCCATTTTTAATTGTGTTTGGCTATGCGCTCAGCATAGCTACAAGTCACAATATCGCGTTGGGCTTAAGCTGGGACATTCGATTCATACGCTCTCGGGAGATCTTACTGAGAGTCATCCTAACAATTCCTTTTTAGCGGGATTCTGGTTCCAGCTAAAAATGAACAAAAAATGGACAGCTCAAACCGAACTTTTACTTTTAGATAAAGGTATCGGTGGCGGGTGGCTTGGAAAGAGCCCTCATTGGGTCACCCTACATTATTTTGAAGTTCCTGTCCTTTTTCAATATCATAGTAAGAATATTTATTTTGAATTTGGACCGGGTTTGGGATATATGATTAATTATGCTGAACATTTATATGGTAATTTATCGCCCGAACTAGTAAATAAATATCCATTTATCAGAAACGAACTTTCATTCAACGTTGGTATTGGCTGCACATTAAATGAGAAGTGGGCACTCGGATTAAGGCTTAGCCATTCTTTATTGCCGGTGAGGGGCGCCGTTCCTTTAGTCTCTAGGGAGTCTTATAATCGTTTATTAGCTTTAAGCATAACTCGCCAGCTAAAGAAAAAGAAAGCTAGTGATCCACAAGAATAATAAGCAAGTAAAACTTAGTTACGCCATTGCTATACGTTTTGCTTAGATTTTTTATTACAAGTACTGAAATAATGTAGAACCCTAACAAGAATCGAATTTCTTGAAAACCTTAGAACAAAGATAACCACGATGTTATCTTCATTCTAAGCTTCCAATACCTACCAATACGTTCCAAAGTAGGAAAAGTACCCTGTGGGTTTGAATTATCGAACATATGTCCCGAAGTAGAACTCCTTCGTCGTTCACTTCAGGACCATAAAGCGAAAAATCCCGACGGTCTTACGTCAGGATTTTTCTGCTTTATGGTACCCCGAGCCGGACTCGAACCGGCATGCCAGTGAAGGCATTGGTGTTTGAGACCAACGCGTCTACCAATTCCGCCATCGGGGCAAAATCGGGAGCACAAAACTAGCATTTCTTATCAGTTCTGCAAAACCTGAATAGTAGAATGGATTTTCCAACGGAATGACTGAGCAGCAAAAGCAAGATCGGTAATAGTTTGATACTTCGTTTTAAAATGGACTTTGTCTGATTCGCTGTAAAGCAGACGGGCCACGGTAATAAGCAGACTTCTTGTCAAAATCTACGTCGTCAGAGTTTTTTTCTGCACAAGATCAAACTTGTTTGAAAAAAAGTGTGCGAAACAATAAAACAAAACACAAAAGGACTTGATTATACCTCAAAAAAAAAAATCAAACGTTTCAGAATAGAAATTCAATTCAATTTTATACAATCAAATTAATTGAGCGCAAACAGCAAGCGACTAAGCCAACAGGAATAGATACCTGAAAAAAAGAGAACCCTGCCTCGAAGCAGGGTTCTCTTTTAAAAATATCATACAATTGCTTTTTATAGCATGATTAATGCTTGATAACTTTGATCACTGCTTTCTCTCCTCCTGCATTGGTGATCTTTACAAAGTAAACACCTGCCGTGCTGTTGGTGATGTCGAACCTGCTGAACTGCGTGCCTGAAATAACTTCGTTTTGCACTGTTTCGCCCAGCATATTTGTGATCTCTATCCAGAGCTTTTCCTGCTTATCGCTGCATGTAACGGTAAACTGACCTTGCGTAGGATTAGGATACAACTTAAATTTCGAAGAAAACAGATCTCTGTTTAATCCAACACTCACTATTGAGTAGCAGGCAGATGTATCTGTGCAGGAATTTTCTGTAACGATAACGGCATAGTTTCCATTGGCATTTGCTGTAAATGTCTGCCCCGTTTCGCCCGCTATCGGTTGATTGTTGCTGCAATCTATCCACTGATAGGCGGCTCCAGGAGCATTTGCAGTTAATGTTACATCATTAACCGAAACACTGGTGTCAACAGTATTGATTGTAAGGTTAATTGTAATGATGCTGTCACATCCTGCCATATTCGGAATGGTGTCCATGTAGGTGCCGCTGGCGTTGTATGTTTCATCTCCGCTCGGAACTGTATAGTTGTCACAGGCAGTTATGTTTTGTGTGCTTGCAGAACTATTGATAATGGTGAGGGTAACGGTGATGATGCTGTCGCATCCAGCCATGTTGGGTATTGTGTCCATGTAGGTTCCACTGACGGTGTATGTTTCATCACCACTTGGGACTGTAAAGCTGTTGCATGTGGTAATGTTTTGTGTGCTTGCAGAACCATTGATAATGGTGAGGTTAACGGTGATGATGCTGTCGCATCCCGCTATGTTAGGAATAGTATCCATGTATGTTCCGCTGACAGCGTATGTCTCATCACCACTCGGAACAGTAAAGCTGTTGCATGCGGTAATGTTTTGTGTGCTTGCAGTGCTGTTGATAATGTTGAGGTTAACGGTGATGATACTGTCGCATCCCGCCATGTTGGGTATAGTGTCTGTGTATGTTCCGCTGACAGCATATGTTTCATCACCACTCGGAACAGTAAAGCTGTTGCATGCGGTAATGTTTTGTGTGCTTGCTGAACTGTTGAGGATAGTGACGTTGATGGTCATGATGCTGTCGCAACCTGCAACATTGTAAATGGTATCCATGTAGGTACCGTTGGTGGTGTATGTTTCATCTCCGCTGGGAACTGTATAGTTGTTGCAGGAAGTAATATTGATGGTGCTGGACGTGGATGTGATCATCAGCTGTTGTATTTCGGTAACAGTTAGCGCACGGTTATACAAACGGAATTCATCCATGAGCGCATTGGCAGGTAGAGAATTGCTAGCAGAATATCCTCCTACCTTAAATGGACCTGCACCGCTTATAGTTACAGCACCCTGCGCAACCGTGCTTACAAGTGTGCCGTTAACATACGCACGTATCTCGTTCACGGGCATATCATATACGAATGTGGTTAAAGATGGTCCTGTGGAGGCGCCACCTGTAGCCAATACATCTGTAAAGCCTCCACGCAGTATCCAATTTCCTGCACCTGCAACGCCACCGGTAAAAACCCTGAAACCACCTGCATTCACGTCTCCAAGGATGTAATAAGTGGTAGTGGTGGATGGCACATTGTTCGTCCAGAATGAAAGCGTCCAGGAAGTACTATTCAGGTTGGTTGCCCATTGGGTGTTAACATAATTGCTCGTGCTGCTTAGGCCATTACCTATGAGCGCACCACCGCACTGGCCGATGCCCCCTTGCGTTTGGCCGTTTATTGTGGCTGTGTCAGTACCTGCTGGTGGTGTAAGCGCCATATTTAGCACGGTGGTACCACTACCATCAAATTTGTAGTAAAGGAGTTCGGGCACCGATTGACCATAAGATTGGCTTAGTGCAAACAAAAAGAATAATGCGAATAATGGTAAAGAAATTTTTTTCATAGGTTATAATAATTTTTTTGAGGCGGCAAATATATATAATATAGGCTACCCTTCGTGGATTTAATTTAATCAGACTGGTTCAAATATAATTGATACTGCAATTAAACCGTGTGCATTTCAAATACAAACTTTTGCATTCCAAACCAATTTTTATTTGAATCCATTTGCACGGATATTTTTGCGGATGTTAAAGCGCTACAATCAACATTTGAATAAAAGCAGTGTATTGATAAAATTCGTGATGACCGGCTTTTTCCTGGATATGTCTGTAATCAAGCAATTTTCTAAAAAAATTTCTAATGGCAACATTGATTTGCTGTTTCGTTCGATCTGGTAGTTGAACCTGAAAAATTGATGATGAATTGAAAAACAAATGGTCGCAAATTTTCCTGCGCATGCAATCCACATACAAAATATTGCATTTAGCACCATTTTTTCGTTCCTTATTTCCCGAAACTTATTTTTGCACCAGTTTTAAAAGAAGAAAAAAATTTATGAAGACAAATTACAAAGTAAAACTGGCAGTATTTGCCCTCGTTATAATTAGTATACTCATTCCTTACCTGGGTATGACGCAAAGCGTTGTGCTTAGTGTGTCTCCGGATAATTGTATGAACCCAACTCCAAATAGCGGAACATATACTGCGAGCGGGACGATGAATGGCAAAAATATGTACGTGAAGGGAGCCAACTTAAGAATAATATGGAGCGGCACACAATGGCAGGTTCAGGGCGATGACCCTTCAATTGGGGGAGTTTCATGGGTCACAGCCTGGGTCAACTCAAAAGATACTCCAACTCCGCCTGCAGGTTGCTGGACATCATCATTCGGATGCTTCATCCCAACATTTTCAGGGCCTGATGCTTTCCCCGTTGTAACAGTTACAATTACTGCGGTCGATCCTAGTCCGACAGGAAACGCCACTGTAAATTATACTGCCACTTTTAGCGGAACAATAAATTCCCTTACGGCATCGAACTTCAGCCTGAGTACTTCAGGCGTAACCGGCGCGTCAATTACAAGCGTAACACAAACCTCCGGCAGCGTTTGGAATATTGCTGTTGGAACAGGAACAGGTAACGGAACAATACAACTTTCACTGGCAAATACAACTGGTGCGACTGCAACAATTTGTACCATGCCCGTTTCAGGACCTACATATACCATCAATCACAATACTGCTCCGGTATTTGTAAACAGCAGTCCGCAAGTATTGAGTGTTTGTCAGAACGCAGGAGCGACAGATATCAAACCATTACTGCATGTCAATGATGCCGACGCAAGTCAAACTGAAACATGGAGTCAGTCTTCTGCCCCGGCTAATGGTACACTAACGTTTAGCTCGGCTACAGCCAGCTCAGGCAGTACAAATATTACACCGGGAGGCACAATTACTTATACTCCCAATGCAGGCTTTACTGGTTCTGATGTGTTTACCGTTCAGGTGAGCGATGGTACAGCAACAGCACTTATGACAATAAATGTTACAGTGAATGCAATTCCAACTGTCAGCAGCACAACTCCTGCATCGCGTTGCGGAACAGGAACAGTAACACTTGGCGCAACAGCAAGCGCTGGCACTTTAAACTGGTACGCTGCGTCTACAGGTGGTTCTTCATTAGGAACAGGAACTTCTTTTACAACACCAAGCATCAGTGCAACTACAACGTATTATGTTGATGCTACCAGTTCAGGTTGTACATCGGCTAGAACTGCGGTTGTCGCAACAGTAAACACTACACCAACAATTACAGGAACAACTCCTGCATCGCGTTGCGGAACAGGAACAGTAACACTTGGTGCAACAGCAAGCGCAG
>CBIHPU010000070.1:0-10644 GCA_966211935.1 uncultured bacterium
GATTTTCAGACGTCCGCAAAGTGAGGATCAGGAATTCCGCGATAAATTATTTCAATTTCGACAGATGATTGATTTACTGGATGAAGAAATGATTCTCTTGCTGAAGCGCAGAAATGACGTGATTGAAAAGATCGGCGAATACAAAAAGGAACAGAACATCACGATTTTCCAATTGGAGCGTTGGGTGGAGATTCTAAAATCGCGCACTGATTCCGCAACAAAAAAAGGGTTCTCCAAAGATTTTATAGAAAAACTTTGTCAGCTTCTGCATGAAGAAAGCATTCGCAAGCAGAACGAAGTAATGAATCGACAATGATCTGTCTTTTCTTCTTTTATTCAAATTCGCTTTCTTTCCCGACCACTTCAAATTGAACTCCTGCAGATCTGCCCAGCTCGTCTGTAACAAGCAATTTATGTTTTCCAACTGCAGGATTCATTTCCAATTGGTGAAGGTCTTTGGTTTCACCAATAAAAACATCATCAAGATGCCAGAATAATTTTGATGACGAGATCCTGTGTGCCGCCTCAAAAACAGTTTTACCCGTTACGCCCTCAAAAGTTAAGGGCAAATAAATATTGCTGTTTCTCCGCGGATAAAGAATGACAACCGTTTTATCTTTCGATTCTGTCGACTGGCAATCACATCTGTAATCCGGCAGCACCGCGTATTCGGGATTATTGAACTTGTAAAATTTTTCCATCACCGCAGGAAGAACAAATCTTTTTTCATGCTTTATTTTATTGACATCTTCACAGTCCGCGTTCACTCTATATTGTCCACGCTTATACATATGAACAATCTGGTTATAAGGACATCCAGTTGTGCCCAAACAACTGTTCGCGAGAAAAACAGTATCAACTTGTGTGCAGATATCTGTCGCACGGTGCGCACTCATTCGGCATACGGGGAGTTTTACCATATCGCTTTTAGGCATGGCGAACCATTTTGATTTTGGCAAAACAGAAAATACGTCAAACAAAATCGGCGCAGCACTTTTTATTCCTGTCAATCCTGGTCTTCCTTCTCCGTCTGCATTTCCAACCCAAACGCCAACAACATAATCGGGCGTTAGGCCAATTGCCCATGCATCACGAAATCCGAAACTGGTTCCTGTTTTCCATGCTATTTTCTGCGCTGCATCAAAAGCTCTCCAGTTTCCTTCTTCATCAGGTCTGTTCACTTCCACCATTGCTTCCAGCGCATGCCATATGGCACCTGCGGAAATGACCGGGTTGTTTATTATCGCTTTATTTTTTTTTCTTTTTAGTTTTTTATAGTTGATGGAATTTATGATTGTCGGTTTTTTAAAATTATCGCCACGATCTTTCGGGTAATTATTTAATGATTCCGCAAGACCGCTATAAGCGCTGCACATATCCCACAGCGTTGCTTCCGCGCCTCCAAGTATCAGCGACAAGCCGTAATGCGCCGAACTTTTGTCTATTGTAGTAAAACCCATTTTATTCAGCTCTCGTCTGAATTTTTCAACTCCGTAATCGTTCAGCATATGCACGGCCGGAATATTTAAAGAACGTGATATTGCTTTATCAGCGGGAACCGCTCCGTCATAAGTAGGCGCAAAATTCTTTGGATTGTATCCACCAATCTGCGTCGGAATATCCGCCAGTAATTGTTTGGGTGTGATCTTTCCTTCATCAATCATTTTGGCGTACAGCAAAGGTTTTAATGTACTGCCCGTGCTTCTTGGAGAAGTGATAATATCCACATCATTTCCATTTTCATCTTCACCGTTTGTTTTTTTCGTATTGCCAACGTAAGCAATTACTTCACCGGTCTTTACGGAGAGCACAAGAATTGCTCCGTTGTAAATGTGATTTTCTCTTAAGTGTTCGTGATGTTGAGCGAGGATGCCGCTAAGCTGTTTTTGAAAATTAAGAGAAACGGTTGTCTCAATTATTTTTCCTTTGTTCCCTTCCGCAATCAATCTGTCCATAAGATGCGGAGCTGCTTGTTCCAAAGGCAATGGTTTTTCCGGAAGCGATTCCTGCAGCGCCAGCAGGTAAGTTTCCTCATCAATAATTTTTATTTCCTTCAGTCGGGTCAGTAAACGATTTCTTTTTTCAAGCAGACTTCTTCTGTTTTTTCCGGGATGGATTAGACCCGGAGCATTTGGTAATACTGCGAGCGTCGCGCTTTCCGCCCAGCTTAATTTATCAGCTGGTCTTCCAAAGTAACGCCATGCTGCGGCTTCAAGACCTACAACATTACTTCCCATCGGCGCGTTGGCGGCGTACATTGCCAGCAATTCTTTTTTGGTGTACCTGATCTCCATCCGTGTAGCAATGATCATTTCTATAATTTTTTCTGTTATCGTTCGCGGAGGATTTTTTCTCATGATCCTTGCAAGCTGCATAGTGATCGTACTTCCACCGCTTACAACTCTTCCTGCGCTTACATTTTGCTTGATGGCTCTCCCAAGTCCCCTGAAACTGATCCCGTAATGGGAATAAAAATTTCTATCCTCAAATTGCAGAATGCATTTTTCAAATTTTTCGGGAACTTTTTGTGTGGCCGCAAATCTCCATTGCCCATCGTCCGCAATTTTCGCGCAAAGCAAATTAGCGTCCTTGTCCAGCAAAACTGTGCTGGTTGGATTATTGAATGGCCTGTCTGGCAAGCAGGTGAAATACCAGGCAAGGAATAGCCATAAAACAAAGCGGAACTTTCTGAATATTTTTTTTGGAAGGCGCATTACTGAAATTTCGTTGGACAAATATCAGCTGCAAAACAGTCGTATTTGGGTGATCTTATTATTTGCAACCGGTTTTATGATAAACGCCCCGATACCACAATTAACTGAATTGCTATTTTTTCAGAAATATTGATTGAATACGCTGGGCTTTCTTAACTTTAAGCTGCTTAAGTCTTTCCCGATCTTCCACATATTTCCCATGAATAATCACGATACCGAAAATAATACCGCTGCCTCAGAAGTCCCATCAAGGGCCGAACATTTTTTGATCATGCTCACCGCTGCAACGGGAATAATTTTTTTGATGATCAATTTGCGTGGCGGCAGAGTGGCGCATTTTTTTGATTTTTTTAATCCGTCAAGCATTCGCTACTGGTTGGAACTTGTTTATAATCTTTCATTGATCATCGCTCCGGTCATGGTGGTTGTTGGCGCGGTAAAAATGACGGCTCATCCCGAGCGTGCCTGGTACGTATATTTCGCAGGTACTGCCTTCCACGCTTTAATTTTGTTTTTGTATTTGGGTAAAATGGCTGCCTCCCTTGGCAACAGCGGTTCGCAATTTGATTTTTATAATGTCCTTCAGCTGCTAAGCTCTTTGTTGTGCGGGGCGTCGGTTGTTTGGCTGCTCAGCAAACGCGTCCGATCATTAGCAGACAGCAACCAGGTGGTCATTACCATTGCACTAACCTGCACTTGGCTGATCCTCGTAATAATTCATCACATGGTAAACACCATTTATCTTTAACATTGGCTTCCATTTTTATTTTTTGTTCCCGGACTTTTATTATCCGGAAAGCGTTTTTAAGTAGAGAACGGTAACTTTGCTAAATGAGGAAACATCAGCGCAGTTCATATTTTGGAGTTTTTCTTTTCTCCCTCCTGTGCACGTCATTGTTATTTGCTCAGCAATTTAATTTCAGGAATTATTCAGTAGATGATGGTGTCGGACAAAGTCAGGTCTACGCGTTGCACCAGGACAGCCGCGGCTATCTTTGGTTAGGGACAAGGGGCGGAGGACTTACAAAATTCGACGGTGAAAATTTCAAAAGTTATACTGTCAAGGATGGTTTGGTCAATAATTATATTTCTTCCATAGTAGAAGACAGCTCAAAGAATTTGTGGATAGGAACAAACGATGGATTGAGTTATTACGACGGACTGAATTTTAAAAACTTCAAACCAAAGGACAGTCTTCCCATTGCGATCAGTGAAATTGTCTATGATGAAAACGGATTGATGTGGATTGGATCAAACAAGGGAATTTTTACTTTCGATGGGAAAACCATTTCAAAATATAATACGCGCATCACCATGATCACGGCGATGTTCCGCGACCGCAAAGGAAATATTTGGGTTGGAAACGGGCGCGGAGTTTATAAGATCACCGTTGACGACAATAAAATTAAAGCGATAACAGAAAAAAATTCTCAATGGAAAAATTCAGTCACCTGTTTCGAGGAAGATAAGGATAGAAATTTGTGGGTAGGAACTTACGGAGACGGATTGTATGTATACAACGGAAGATCAATCAGAAGAATTGACAACGCGAATGAGCTTTACAGGGTAACAGTATTGGATATTTATGATGATAATGCAGGAAGCATCTGGATAGCGACCTTGAACAACGGTGTGTGCCGGTACAATGTAAAAGAAAAATCATTCAACTGGCTCACTGAACGGGAAGGACTTAGTAATAACCATGTGCGTTGCATTGAGCGTGATACCTGGGGCAATTACTGGTTTGGAACTTCGGGTGGTGGTGTGTGTAATTATTACGGACAGCTTTTTACGCATTATACTAAAGAGAATGGTTTGCGTGCAAATTTTATTTATGAAATATTTCGCGACAAAGACGGAATGCTCTGGCTCGCAAACGGGGATAAAGGCGTTTGTGCCTACGACGATCACGCAAATGGAACTTCACCCGATCAGAAATTTACCTGCTATGGTGAAGATGAAGGATTTGTAAATTTCAAAGTGCGCGCGATCGATCAGGAAGAGAATGGTCACTTATTGTTTGGTACTGACGGGCAGGGAATCTATGTGTTTAATGGAGAAACATTCAGCGAATTGAGTGAGTTCAGAAAAAAATTCATTCGTGATATCAAGAGAGACAAAAACGGTTTTGTCTGGGTGGCGACAGCCGGTAATGGACTTTATAAATTTAAATTGGAAGGAAGTACGATCGCTTCAAATTCTTTATTGAATCTTACAACAAAGGAGAAGTTGCCGCACAATCGCTTAAGTTGTTTGCATGTCGACAGAAAAAACCGCGTGTGGATCGGTACGGAAAACAATGGTGTTGCATTGGTTGTTGATGACAAAATTGTCTACAACATCACTATCGCAGATGGAATTGCGGCGAATTCCATTCGTTGTATTGATGAGGATAAGAATGGTTATTTGTGGATCGGTACTGCCGGGAATGGTATCAGTTGTATTCCCATCTATAAGGAAAACTGGCCTATTAAAAATTTTGATCATAAGAGCGGGCTTACATCTTCCAATGTTTATTTGCTGGCGCATGAAGGAAGTGATTTTATTTTTGTTGGAACCGAAGCTGGCCTTGATCGTTTGAAGCTGGATAAGGAATACAATATCATTGATGTAAAACATTATAGCAAGGCGGAAGGATTTACAGGAATTGAAACGTGTCAGGGAGCTGTACATTACGACTCAGGTGGTGCAATCTGGTTTGGTACCATTAACGGGTTATCGAAATATAATCCAAGAAACAAGATCAGGAACGCTAAGCCCCCGAAAATTGAAATAACAGATGTTCGTTTGTTTTATGATCCCTTCGCTAAAACTGAATATGCGGAGCTGATGGGAGAGTGGAACAAGCCGGTGAAAAAAATTGTTTTGCCAAGCGATCAGAATCACCTCACCTTTGATTTTATCGGACTGAATTTTCCCAACCCGGAGAAAGTCGTTTATCAATGGCAACTCGAAGGTTTTGACGAGAGCTGGTCGCCAAAGAGTAATCAGCGCACTGTGACTTATTCAAACATCCCTCCGGGTAATTATACTTTCAAACTCAAAGCTTGCAATGAGGATGAAGTTTGGACGCCGGCGCCTGTGCAGCTTTCATTTTCAATTTTGAGACCATTCTGGATGCAGTGGTGGTTCATCACAGCTTCGGTTATTTCTTCAGGTGGTTTATTGACGCTCGTATACAGAAGACGTCTGAAAATTGTAAACCGGAAAAACGAAGAGCAAAGACATAAACTTGAATTGGAGAAAAACATGCTGGAGCTCGAGCAGAAAGCTTTGCGTTTGCAGATGAACCCGCACTTTATTTTCAACGCGCTCAATTCAATCCAGGCGCAGATTGGAGACGGTAATGAGCAAACCGCCCGCTATTACCTTGCAAAATTCGCGAAGCTAATGCGTCGCATACTCGATAATTCGCGCGTTCCGTTAATAACGTTAGAAGAGGAAATTGAAACGTTGGATAATTATCTGCTAATTGAAAAATTTGCCGGCGGTGATATTTTTGATTATGAAATAAAAATTAATGAAGGAATTGAAAAGGATTACATAAAAATTCCGCCAATGCTCTTGCAGCCATTTGCGGAGAATGCAATTAAACATGGATTTAAAAATCTCGATCGCCGGGGAAGGCTGGAAATAAATTTTGAAGAGAAGGAAGGTTACATAGAATGTTCAATCAGTGATAATGGTATTGGAAGAGAAAAAGCCGGTGAGTTAAAACAAAAATCCGAAGCTTTTCATAAATCAACCGCATTAATGGTTACCCAGGACCGACTTGATCTATTAAGAAAAATCGAAAAGGAGAAACTGATCGAGATATTGGATTACGAAATCGGAACCCGTGTTATCATTCGGATTCCGTATTAGAAACCTCATACGAATTAACGGTATCTTTTATTTTTCATGACGGTAGTCGGTTTGTTTTGGATATTTCTTTTTTTTATTCTGGATGTTTTTGTTCCTACTTTTTTCTTGATAAAAAAGTAGGCAAAAAATCAAGCCAGATCGCCAACCGGCAGGCTTTCCTTCGTCGCACAAATCAGCGCGAACTAAGGCCAGGAAACCTGCCGGTTCGCACCGATCTGGCAAAAGCCCCCCTCACGGCGAAGCGAGCGTAACCAAGACCTAATTATTCGTGAAAAACATGATAGAATTTTCAAATACCAGCAAACTTAAACTCAGCTTAACCCTCAGATCCATTCTTGGTTTCAAATTATCTGAACATCAAAAGCCTAAAGAATGTTTATAGCTTCTTTTTTTATTGGAGGAAATTAGTTCAGTTCGCTGCGAACCGCTATTTCCACGCTCTTATTTGTTCCCGACGATAGGAGGGAACTGTAAGCGCGGTTAGCGGATTAAGCAAACTTAAACACAGGTTTATCTCTCAGATCCATTATGGGTTTTTCAAAATACCTGTACATCAAAGCAGAAAGAATAATCACCGCTTCCCAGTATGCGATGTAAAGTAAAATTGATTCTGCAGAATTTTTGATATCAATGTTGTTCATGATGAGCATTGCCACTACAGACAAATTGATCAGATACATACTGTAGGTAATTTTACTTGTGAAAGTAAAAAGGCGAATCGCCAGCTGCGGTCCGGTTGTTATTGAAGAAAATAAAGGAAGAACAAGCAAGCTTCCTATCGTAGAAAAAGTATTTCCAAATACTCTGTCAAACATATTTTCCGCGTTGTGTTCAATAAAGAAAAAACTTACAATCGTTCCGACACCAACAAAAAATGCGGGCCATTTTAATTTGTTCCATACAGATGGAAGATAGTGGTGGATCCACGCCGCAAGTAGACCGAACGCAATACTGTCTAGCCTGTAAATTACAACGCGATGAATTTTTATTGTGAGCCAGAAATCATTCAGGTTGCGTGTATTGAAATACATCTGGAATCTCAATAGTAACGGAACAAGAATAAATACTAACATCCCTGTTAGAAAAGCTGTTTTCCGATTTGACTTTGGAAAGATCAATATCATCACCCATATAAAAAAAGGAAACAAAAGGTAGAACCATTCTTCTATGCTAAGGCTCCAGGATTCCCAGAAAAAATCCGTAAATCCAAAGTCAAAATTCTGAAGAAAGAAAAAGAATCTCCAGCTTACTTTTTCCAGGTTTCCATTGACAACGCCGTAATAAATAAACAGAATGTTGATCACTAAAATCAGGTAATAATTCGGCAGGGTGCGAAGCCAGCGCCGCGTGAGAAAAGAAAAAATATTTTTCCACCCGTAATTTTCGCCTGAACAGAACATGGAAATAAGTTGACCACCGATCAGGTATCCGCTCAGAACAAAAAACAATTCAACTCCGTCATAAAGCGGGATCCATGGAAAATTGCTGCCGGACTTTTCAAGAATAAATCCGCCATGACCAATAACCACCGGTAAAATGGCGAGCGTCCTGAAAATATCAAGACCGAAAATACGCTTCCGGTGACTGAGGTCCATAAATTGCAAAATTACTCATATTAACGCGTTTAGATGAATATTTTATGATTTCTGTGAGTGGGAAAGCGATAATTTTGCATTCAGGTTTTATGGGACATTCCAAGAGAATAAAATATTTTATTGTTCATCATCTCGGTATCAGTTATCGTGAGGCTGATGATCTGTTTAATGAACAATTGGTCCTTGTTGACGGTGAGCCCGCGCCTCCTGAATTGGAACTGAATAAGAATTCTGAGATACGCGTTGGCGAAAAGGTTCTCCGGCAAAAGCCCGATTTCAAATATTTTTTGTTTTACAAACCTGTCGGAATCGAAAGCACTTTAAATCCGGGTATTGAAAACAATCTTTTAAATTTTATTCCGGATGACCTTGATCTGCATCCCGCCGGAAGGCTGGATAAATATTCAGAAGGATTGATGCTCCTCACCAACGACGGTTATTTAACACAGCACATTATACAGGATGGAGTGGAAAAGGAGTATGAAGTGGAAGTTGACTCCGTTATCGGATCGGAGTTTAAAAACAAGATGGAGGGCGGAGTGGAAATTTTAAAGACCATAACAAAACCATGCAAGGTGACCATCTCTGGCGAGCGCTCGTTCCAAATTATATTACAACAGGGATTAAACCGGCAGATACGACGCATGTGCGCCAGGTGCGGATGTGAAGTCGTGCGCCTTAAAAGAACACGAATAGGAAAGTATAAGTTGGAGAATTTGCAGCCCGGTGAATTTGTTGAAGTAAAAAAACTAGTTAGCTGACCATTACAAGATTCTGTAGGTTTAAATGTTGTTTCTTCTGAAGATGGAAAAGTATTTCAACATGTAGTAGAATATAAATGCTAGTGTCTCGTTGAACTCTGAATCTGGTAAAGAAAAGAATTAGAAATAAGACTTTGTTTTTGGTATTATATTCTGCATTAAAATCTGATCCTGAAAGGATCAAACGTTTATAACCTAATCTATATAAATGTTTTTTCGACCCTGAAAGGCGTCGCACCGAAAAGATATTACAGAATGATTGCGTATTTACTTCTTGTTTGTTCGACCACCTTCAGTGTCGTTAGTGATGATGGATGTTTGTCTTATAAACGTGTGATCCCTTCGGGATCAGAAGTCATCTGAATTGTTTTCGCGGTTTTTCCGGCTAAATGTATGATCAGTTGTCGACTCTTAACTCCGCAAGGAAAAGTAATAATGACACCCTACTTAAGAGCAAAAAGAACATAGAAAAGCCGTTTTGGGCTTCTCGTATTTAGAATTTAAGTACATAGTCTTCTTTCTGTTTGTGCTCTTCCCGGAAGAAGACCAGACCGAATTGAAATAAATCGATTGTAACTTTCACGTCTGGCATTTTTTTAATTTCTATCCACGCTTCTTCCATTTCGCTGCTCCAGTAGATGTCATCTAGCACAATGATGCTGTTGTTGTGAATTTTGCTTAACGCAATTTTAAAATATTCAAGTGTAGGTAATTTCCGGTGATTGCCATCAATGAAAAGCAGATCAAAATTTTCAAGGTGATTAAGACGTTTGCCGAAAGTTGTATCAAAATTCCCTTCTACTACTTCAATGTTTTTGAATGAGTTTGCTTTAAACAGGCTGCCGGCGAATTTGCAGAGGGAAGAACTGCCTTCAAACGAGATCACTTTCGCTTTTTTATCCGCCGAAGCAAAATAAAGTGTGTTGAGTCCTATAGAAGTTCCGAGTTCTAAAACTGTTTTACATTGAAAATGTTCAGCCAGGCGAAACAGCAGTCGCGAATATTTTTCCTGGCTCACGCTGTGACGACTGATCTCGCTGACCTTTCTTGTTTTGGTGGTAAAGTGTTTTGACCCCGCTCCGAAATCTTCGATTTCCAGTTCGGTGTCATTATTATGAAGAGCTTCTCTGATCTTTTTCAATTCATCAAAAGCATAATAATTTTCTTCGTTGCGGATTACATTGCAATACAGATCAAATACAAAAGGCGAATGAATGGAATGTTCATCCTTTGCTTTCAACTTATAGCCCAGAAATTTTTTTGCGAGAAAGGTATTCATTTCTGAGGGCGAAGTTAGGAAAAAGGAGAGGATTGGAGCAGGCACTGGGAGTGACCTTCAAAGTACCAATAACTCCCGCATTAAAATGTATTAAGAATGAACAAATTATCTGCTTCCTCGAACGAAAAAGAGATATCATCCAAATAAAATACTTTTTGCGTTTTCTTATAATATTTTCTTTTTCTGTGTTTATGATATTTACAGTTAAATCTCAACGATCTTTCTTTTAGTAAGCTATCCAAAAAAACTCTGTCGGTTGCCGGATTCCATTCTGCAAAAAAATCTTTTTGCAGGTTTTCGTTTTTATCTTTAAACAGATGTCTCGACCCCATATTAATTACCACACCCGAATTTACTGGAGATGTGTTAATAATAGATTTAATGTTTTCAGCCAAAAAACTATCTCTTTTATTAAACCATTTCACATCATC
>CBIHPU010000071.1:0-10604 GCA_966211935.1 uncultured bacterium
TTCCAACCCTTTTGAATTGCAGAAGAAATGATAGGGTTTACAACCGCTGGTGTAATTGTCACCTGATTTTGATTTCTGGAAATGCAATGAAGTTTTTGACCTTTTACTTCATCCTGCTCAATAAAAATTTCTGTCTGTGCCGACCGGACAACTATTTTATACCTGTAAGAAATACCATTGATGATAATTAAACGCGAGCCTTTTTTAGGAAGAGACATTCAGTAAAAATCAGGACAGGTTCAGTTCTTCCATTTTATTTGCAACCTGTTCAACAGCGGCTGGAAAATATTTATGTTCCAGCTGCCTGACCTTCTCCTGCAAAGTTTCCGGTGTTTCTCCTTCAGCTATTTTTATACGTTCCTGAAGTATGGCCTCGCCTTTATCGTATTCTTCATTTACAAAGTGAACAGTAATTCCGCTTTCTTTTTCTCCGGCTTCGAGCACAGCTTTATGCACGTTTAATCCAAACATTCCCTTACCGCCGAATTTTGGCAACAGGGCCGGGTGAATATTAATAATACGATTCGGAAACGCCGCCACAAGTTTTTCAGGAAGTTTCAATAAAAATCCCGCAAGAACTATGAGATCAATTTTTTCAGTTTTCAGAAATTCAACGAACTGTTCGGTTGAATTTTCCAATGTAAAACGGGAAATGACCTGAATACCCTTTCTATATTTCCTGGCGCGCATAACAACTCCCGCCTCTTCGCGGTTGGTTACGATCCAACTGATCTTTACTTTGGTGGAATTCGAAAAATGCTCCATAAGGTTCTCCGCATTTGTTCCTTCTCCGCTGGCAAATATGGCAACGTTAATCATTAGCTCAAAGGTAAAGAAAATGAGTTTGTTTGTGTACTGAGATTCTTTTTCGTTTTAGCCACAGATCACTCAGATCTTTTTTTATTTGCGTGATCCGCGTTATTCGCCGCCAAAGCGCCGCCACAGATTTTCAGGATTTACACGGGTCTTTTTTTATCTGCGTTGATCTGCGTCATCTGTGGCAAAAATGGGAGCAACAGATTTTACAGATTTACACAGATTGTTTTTATTATTTGCGTTTTATCTGCATTATTCGCGGCCTCAAAGAGGAGCGACATATTTTGCAGATTCTTTTATCTGTGTTGATCTCAGATTCAGCCACAGATTTTTGGGATTTGCACAGATTCTTTTTATTTGCGTTTATCCGCGTTATCCGCGGCCAAAAGAGCAGCCACAGATACAATCAAACCTCCGTGCGGCTCTTGTTTCTCTTCGTGCCTCAGTGGTAAACGAGATCCATAATATCGTTGTTCCGCATAGCTTAGTCAGCATCATAGATTCGTAAATTTATAACCCGATAATTTCGGGACATAATTCGTAGATTCGTTATTCGTAAATTCGCAGTAGATTCGTAATTCGTAGATTTTTATGGAGAAATATCCCGGCCCTGTAAATGATAGTCCCTTTGTTGATTGGAATCCCGATCCTGTAATATTTACCATTCCCGGTACTGATCATCCTATCGTCTGGTATGGGGCTCTTTTCGCTATCGCTTTTATCGGCAGTTTTTACCTGATGAATAAGGTGTATAAAACAGAGGGCAGAACTTCGAAGGATTTGGATACGCTTACACTTTATGTTGTTCTGGGTACAGTTATCGGCGCTCGTCTAGGTCATTGTTTGTTTTATGAGCCTGAAATTTATCTGCGTGATCCAATCAGAATTTTAAAGATCTGGGAAGGAGGACTTGCGAGTCATGGTGGCGCAATTGGAATTTTCATTGCACTTTGGCTGTATGTGAGAAAAACCAAAGAAAATTTCTGGTGGATACTGGACAGGTTAATGATCGCGGTAGCTTTCAGTGCTACATGCATTCGCATTGGAAATCTTATGAACTCGGAAATAGTAGGGAAAGTAACGGATCTTCCATGGGCATTCAGATTTATTCAGCATGATCTTTATGAAAAAGGCGCGGAGTTCAGGTTACTCGAAACCGAGGAAGAACGATTGAACTTCATCGAGAATATTCCGGCAAGGCATCCATCTCAATTATACGAAGCGGTATTTTGTTTTATTCTGCTGTTGGTTTATTACCTATTGTGGAAGAAAAAAAAATATTCCTGGCCAGCTGGTTTTATGTTTGGGTCATTCATTGCAACACTATTTACATTCCGGTTTTTGGTTGAATTTACAAAAGAGGTGCAGGTTGAATTTGAAAAAGGATTATCAATAGATATGGGACAATATTTATCTATTCCCTTCGTATTGGCAGGAATTTTTATCATGTATTGGTCAAAGAAGCACAATAAGCCGCATAAATTGAAATCGAATGCATGACATTACAAAACCTCTTGTACTCTATGTGCATGATGCCTTGTGCGGATGGTGTTATGGATTTTCCCCTGTCATTACTAAAGCCGCGGAAGTATTTTCCGAAGATTTTCATTTTGTTGCTGTAAGCGGAGGAATGATTGTTGGCGACGCCATTGGTCCTGCGGGGAAAATGGCGGATTATATTAAAAAAGCTTATCCGCGCGTTGAGGAAACAACCGGTATTAAGTTTGGAGAACCTTATACACAACTATTTGATCAAGGAACTTATGTGTTGAATTCAGTGAAACCTGCAATGGCGATGAGTTCATTCAAAAGTTTTCATCCGTTCAACAGTGTAGCATTTGCCCATGATCTTCAAAAGGCACACATGTGGGAGGGAAAAAATTTAAATGAGCGTGAAGTTTATCTTGAAGTTATCCGTAAATATGGAATTGACGAAGAAGAGTTTTTGAAACGCGCCAATTCTGAGGAATGCCGGGAACAAACGTATCGCGAGTTCGAAGAAATAAAACGCATTGGACTAACAGGGTTTCCTTCGGTATTGTTGCAGAACGAAGAAGATATTTATCTTGTGAGCCAGGGTTATGTTGATTATGATTCGTTAGCGAAAAGACTGACAGTTGCATTGGATAATATTAAAGAGCAGAAGTAATTTTTATGCAGATCATTCCTGCAATTGATATAATCGATGGAAAATGTGTGAGATTGACGCAGGGCGATTATTCGCAAAAGAAAATCTACAACGAAGATCCTGAGGAAGTAGCCAAAGCCTTTGAAGGTGCAGGAATTATTCGTCTTCACCTGGTTGATCTTGACGGTGCAAAAACTGGCAGCGTTGTTAATCTCAAAACACTTGAAAAAATTTCTAAGGGTACAAGTCTGCAGATAGATTTTGGCGGAGGAGTGAAGACTGATTCAGATTTGGAAAATGTTTTTTCAGCGGGAGCAGCAATGGCTGCTGTTGGAAGTGTAGCTGTAAAAGATCCGGCGCTTTTTTTCTCCTGGGTAAAAAAATATGGCACACATAAAATTTTTCTTGGAGCGGATGTAAAAAATAAAATGCTCAGCGTTTCAGGATGGCTTGAAACTACTGACATTCCGATAATCGACTTTCTAAGAATAAATGTTTTAAAAGATGTTACCAATGTTTTCTGCACGGATATTTCAAAAGACGGAATGTTGCAGGGACCTTCAACTGAATTATATAAAGAAATAATTGCGGCCATTCCAAAAATTCAGTTGGTAGCAAGTGGCGGTGTTTCATCTCTTAAAGATCTTGAGGAGTTGAAAGAAACTGGTCTTGCCGGCGCAATAGTTGGAAAAGCCTTTTACGAAGGAAAAATCACATTAAAAGAACTTGCTGAATTTAATTAGATCATGTTAGCGCGCCGTATAATTCCATGCCTGGACATAAAAGATGGTCGCACTGTCAAAGGCGTGAACTTCGAGCATTTGCGCGATGCAGGTGATCCCGTTGAGCTGGCGGCTTTTTATGCAAATGCAGGTGCGGACGAAATTGTGTTTCTTGATATCACCGCCACAAACGAAAAAAGAAAAACACTTTCACAGCTTGTAAGAAAGGTGGCCTCAACCATTAATATTCCCTTTACTGTTGGAGGTGGGATTTCTTCGGTTGATGATGTTTCAATTCTATTGGATAACGGAGCGGATAAAATTTCAATCAATACTTCAGCCTGTAAAAATCCGATGTTGATTGACGAGCTCGCGCACAGGTTCGGGTCTCAATGTGTTGTATTGGCCATGGACGTTAAATCGGAAAACGGTGAATGGATGGTTTATCTAAATGGAGGCCGGATCAAAACAGAAACAAGAGCGCTCGACTGGGCAATGGAGGCCGCAAGCAGAGGAGCGGGAGAAATTCTTCTAACAAGTATGGACAGCGATGGCACAAAGGCAGGATTTTCTGTAGACATAACGGCGAAGATTGCAGAGTCAGTGAATGTGCCTGTAATTGCCTCTGGCGGTGCGGGAAAAGTTGAAGATTTTTATTCTGTATTTACAGCAGGAAAAGCGGATGCAGCTCTTGCCGCCAGTGTGTTTCACTTTAAAGAAATTGAAATTCCTCTTCTTAAAAAATATCTCAACGAAAAAGGAATCGCGGTCAGGATATAAGATATTGCTGATTATTATATGTTTTTTATGTGTTGAAATTTTAAATAAATTCATTCAAACGATTATTCTCGCGTTTTATCATGATGAAAATCATATCCGGCTAAGGAGATCAGAAATACTTTAGCCACCATAATAATGATCATGAAATTCAGTAGTAACCAGTATAAGAAACGCATGAAATAGCCATGTACTTTAGCGTACTCCCGATAACTATTGGGCCGAAATGAAAATGGCGCATTCTATGTGACCGAATTAAAACCATAATAAATATACATGAAAACATTTTACATTATCATTTTTCTCGGGGTAGCATTAATCGGAAAATTATTTTCACAGACTATTCCGAATGGAAATTTTGAAAACTGGACTCTTCAGACTTTTTATGAAGAACCGGTCAATTATTTATCTACAAACGGATGGGTGTTTGGACAGTATCCAGGGGGTAACGTAACGAAAGTTACTTCAGCGTATCATGGATTATATGCGGCACAACTGACCACAATACAAACCTCAACAGATACTATGTTTGGTGGACTTTTTATTGGTACGCCAGGAAATCAAACTGTAAATGGCGGGCTTCCGTATTCCGGACAACCCGATTCAATTTCGGCTTATGTGAAATACAATATTCAGACGAATGACACTGGGTATTTTATTGTGGCGTTTAAGAAAAACGGAGTAATGATAGGGATGACAGTAAAAACTTTTACCGGAATTCAAACTTCCTATCAACGATTTGCAATATCAAGCAATCTTCCGGTAAATCCGGCTCCTGACTCTATTGTAGTGATCATTTCAAGTTCACGTCTCGATCCGCCCAGATTTGCCGGAAGCACGCTTACAATTGACAGTATCTCAATGATTGGTTCAACGCAAATTTTTCCAAATCCAAGTTTTGAAAACTGGAATTCATTAACTTCTGAAGAACCCGATAACTGGACTACAATAAACTATGCTTCAACAGGAAATCCATCAGCTACAAAATCTACAAGCAGTATGTTGGGATCATTTGCGCTAAGAATAGAAACTGTGTCTACAACCTGGGGAGATAATTTGGGATTTGTTACAAACGGATATCTTGGTCCTAACGGGCCTACTGGCGGAATGCAGGTCCTTTCAAACCCACAGAAAATTACAGGTTATTACAAGTATTTTCCGGTGGGTAATGATACCGCCCTTGGTGCTGCGTTTAGTTATATTAATGGTGCAATGGTAGACAGCTCTATGATTCAGTTTACAGCACAAATCAATTATACATATTTTGAAATTCCGCTCAGTTATAATGCTTTCCCATATGTTGACACATTAAATATTTCTTTCGCCTCAAGCAACATGAACGACAGCAATTATACGGGTGTAGGAAGTGTTTTGTTCATTGACAATTTGAACCTGGTTTATTTACCAGTTGGGATAATCGATCAGGAAAATTTTACGGACGATCTTGCATATCCTAACCCTTTTAACGATTTGGCCATAATAGCATTTAATAATAATGAAGGATTAAGCTATGACATTTGCCTGTTTGATCTTTCAGGCAGAATTGTGAGGAATTATTCAAATGTAACAACAAGTAATATTGTCATTCACAGGGATAATTTACCTGCGGGAATGTATGAATACAGGATTAGTAGCAGTAAAACCAAAACTATTGTTGCAAAGGGTAAACTTGTTGCAGATTAACTGAACATATACCTTGATCACTCAGTTTCTCCCGGCAGCGCAAACAATCAAAATCAAAATTGTCATTCGAATCCTGGCGAAGCTCGCTTGTCAGAACCTTCGGTTCGCAGATTACTAAAATTCGATCAGCTTTAGTTTTACCGCAGTCTTAATCATCTCGGCAGTATTTTT
Source organism: uncultured bacterium (assembly GCA_966211935.1). Taxonomy (GTDB): domain Bacteria; phylum Bacteroidota; class Bacteroidia; order B-17B0; family Aurantibacillaceae; genus AM-1111. The sequence goes on from CBIHPU010000071.1 coordinate 6,298, forward strand.
TACGTTCAGTTTCTGCATGATGTTATAACGGTGAGCGTCAACTGTTCTAATGCTCAGAAATAAACTTCCTGCAATTTCCTTGTTGCTCAAGCCCTGCGCTATCATTTGCAGGATCTCTACTTCGCGCTTACTCAAACCACCTTTGTCGTGATCATCTCCTGCTTTCTCTGTTGATTTGTTATACAATCCATTCACTAGGATCTGCGAGACTGATTTGCTGAAATATTTTTCACCTGCCACTACTTTCTGTATGGCTCTTGCCAATTCTCCTTTTTCAGAATCTTTGAGCAGATACCCGTGTGCGCCCGCCTGAAGAGCATTGTTGATATAGGCATCGTTTTCGTGCATGCTCAGAATAATGATCTTAACCTGCGGAAATTTTTTAGATACTTCCCGCGTCAGTTCAATTCCGTTCATTTCAGGCATGCTGATGTCAGTTAGCAACACATCAGGAGGATTATTGTTGATCAACTCCAGTGCCTCGTGCCCGTTAGCGGCAACTCCGGTTACCTGCAAATCCTCTATTGTTTCGAGTGCTGAACGTAATCCATCGCGAACAATTGGATGGTCATCTGCTATAATTATCCTGATCATATTTCATTTAGTTTAAGCGGAACTTCTACCGAAATTACACAACCTTCCCCTTTCCGCGAAATTATATTTAATTTTCCGTTTATAATGCGTGTACGTTCGTTCATGTTCCTTAATCCGAAAGAACGGGTTTTGTTTTTCTTGTAAATATAATCGGGATCATAATCGAATCCGTTTCCATCATCAATTATCAATACTTTAAGGCTTCCCTGCTTTTCGTTGTGAATTACATTTATATCAATACTCTCCGCGGCGGAATATTTTATGCTATTGTTCATCGCCTCCTGTATGATCCTGTATAACTCAATTTCTATTGTTGGATTTAATCGTTCGCTGTTGATATTGCTGGTATAGGAAACAGTTATTCCGGAATTCGCCTGGGCAGTATCGCATAATTGTTTTACAGCGGGATCGAGTCCAAAATCATAAAGATCAATCGGCACCAGGGCATAAGATATCCCGCGCGCTTCTTTAATCGTTTTCAATACGATTTCTTTTACGTCCGCAATTTTTTTATCTACCTGAAGATTACCACTGCTTTCTTCAATGTCATTCAATTTTATCCGTATAGCGGTTAACAACTGACCAATTCCATCGTGAAGCTCACGTGCAAGTCTCTTTCTTTCCTCTTCCTGTCCCTGTAGGAGAGAAAGCGAACGGATCTTTTGTGTACGTTTCTGCTGCAGCTCTTTCAACCGCACAATGGCCTCCTGGTATCGTTCCGCATTAAACTGTTCGGTAACATCAGTAATTGAACCCAGTAAGTGAGTTGCAATTCCTTTTGCGTCGCGCTTAAAAATTATTTCGCGAGAGCTTACTCTCCTGAACTCACCGTTTTTATGTTTCAGCCTGAAAAAATTGCTGACCAGATCAGTGGCCGGGTCATTTACCAGTTTCATGAATGACCCGGTCACCTGCTTCATATCAAGTTGAGGTATCAGTCCCAATAACTGGTCCCTGTTCATGTCAAGACATTCTTTCACTGTATATCCACTGAGATGATAAACATGATCACTGATGAATTCGAGCTTTTCCTGTTTGAGATTAAGAAGATAAATGACAACCGGCATAGCCTGTGAAATTGAAGCGAACAATCTGTTCTTTTCTTCTACTTCATTTGAGAACCGAACGCGTTCGGTAACATTGATCCCCGCAAGGAATACACTTCCGTTCTCGTCGTTTTTTCCTTTCCACTCCACGAAAACTTCACTGCCGGATTTTGTAAGCACACAGTTTATAAGAGCTGGCGCGACGACATTATTTATTCTTTTTCCAAAAGCTTCCAAAGTAGCTTCACGGTAATCAGGATGTATGAAGTGATTAAAGTGGGCGCCTATGACTTCTTCGCTGCTGTAACCGGTAAGTTTTTCAAAAGCTTTATTAACGTAAAGACAGTAGCCATTCTTGTTCAGGTTGCAGAAAATATCAGAAGAAAGCTCAATAAAGTTGCGGAGGAAATGCAATTGTACCTCCTTTTCCTGTATTTCCGCCTGACTGATCGGTTTATCCTGCATCACTCTATAAAGTTAGCGAAATTTCTGAATGAATGTGGCGGAGTTTCAGTTTGAATTCAATGCAGATTAATGCTGTGATTATTCATAATAAGAACCCGGAAATAAATGGATGTTCAAATCCAGGTGAAATTTCATTAAAACTTGTCACATTCCTCTTAATCGGTTTAAGCTATTCCACTTATCTGTTATCTCCTATAAACCAAGCATTTTTCCTTATTGCAAATAATGCGTAACTTTTCTTTCTTTGTGCCGTGGTTAAATATTGAGCCACCTGTTTTATATTTCATAATCGAGATGAGAGAGTTAATGATTGAAGCAACAGAAGAGAGTCCCTCTATCAGTGTAAAGGGTAACGGGACTGTTTTAAGTGTGAGTGGACGCTCTACGAGTGCCATGGTTGCTACGTCATTCAGGCAGGTTGCCTTGTGGCTCGATGAATTCGCACGTGAGTCCGGGAGTCCTCCGCTTTGTTTTGAGTTCAGGCTGGAATATTACAATACGCTAACAAGTCGGCTTTTGCTGGACATACTTTTCAAAATGGAGAAATTATTTGAGAAGGGTCATGACATCAAGGTTGACTGGTATTATGAAAAATTCGACACCGATCTGCGCGAAGCGGGCGAGGCTTATTCAGCCATGGTAAGCATCCCTTTCAACTTTATCCCGCAATAATTTTTTCAAAACCATTCGCGTTAAACGGTTCTTCTTATTAAAAATTCACAAGACGCATTAAAGGAAAAATTCATTTTCCCTATTTGGGACTCGTTTATTTTACAACTTTAATTAATTCGGCACTGCTTTAATTAATTTTTTCCGTTTAGGCGCCATTAGAGCCATCCAATTATTCGCGCATTTATACCAATTGTAAAATTTAAGATTTACTTCACTTTGTAAATGATAATTTAGTATCCGGAAACTTCGTTCTTCCCTGAAACAGGAAAAATTAATTAGCTAAACATAACATTTTACTATATTTCAGGATTAAGTATAATTTATTAAGTTTGGCATTCGAAAAAAACAACCAAAAAACCAACAACAATGAGCAACAAAAGTTCAAAAGGTAATTCGGCAGCGGCAGCGATTTTCGCCGGGTTAAGCATTTTATTTGCAGTTATTATCGGACAGCTAGTTTATCGTCTTGTATTCGGAAATCCTGCAAACTTTGCGGATGAAGAAAAACATAAACCAATTGCTGCTTCTGTAGATTCAGTAAGACATTACTTCGGTGTAATTTATGAAGGAGGAGATATCGTACCTATCCTTATCGCCGTATTACTTATAGTAGTTTTCATAACCGTTGAGCGTTTTATCACTTTAGGTAAAGCTTCTGGTCGCGGAAATACAGCAAATTTTATCCGTCGTATCAAATCTCTTCTTGCAAGTCATCAGATCGATGAGGCAATTGCAGAGTGCGACAAACAGCGTGGTTCACTTGCGAATGTTGTTCGCGCAGGTCTTACCAAATACAAACACGTAGAATCTGAAGGCGGAATGGACAAGGAGCAAAAGCTTGCTGCAATTCAGAAAGAACTTGAAGAAGCTACAGCGCTTGAGCTGCCAATGCTTTCCAAGAACCTTGTAATTATTTCTACCTGTGCATCGATCGGTACTCTGGTTGGTCTGATCGGAACAGTTATGGGAATGATCCGTGCGTTCGGTGCTCTTGCCAACGCTGGCGCTCCTGATACAACTGCTCTTGCAACCGGTATCTCTGAGGCCCTTATCAATACTGCCATTGGTATCATTGCTTCAGCTCTGGCTATCATTTTCTATAACCTTTTCTCTAACAAGATCGATTCGATGACTTACAGTATGGATGAGGCCAGCTTCACCATCGTTCAGGAGTTTTCCGCATCAACCAAGTAAGGGATTTATGGAATTATAAAACCTTCTGCATCTCAATAAAAAGAGAAGCTCGTTGCTGAGCAAACAGAAGGTTCTTTGAAATATTAACGTTTACAAATTAGGAGATTTAGCCATGCCTAAAATTAAAATGCCCAAGGGGAGTCCTTCGCTGGATATGACACCGATGGTGGACCTGGCCTTTTTGCTGGTAACTTTCTTCATGCTTACGGCATCGTTCCGTGAGGCGGAGACAGTAACGGTGATAACGCCCAAGGCCCGCTCGGTAGCAGACAAGGAGCTTCCTAAGAACGCCATCATCATTACGGTCGATAAAACCGGTCGTGTGTATTTTGACGC
>CBIHPU010000072.1:0-10587 GCA_966211935.1 uncultured bacterium
CCATATCCAACAAGCACATAATCTCCAACCCAGATCGGAATTTTTTTACCTGTAAATGGATGTACTGCGTACGAACCTGTAAAGGCGCCTGTTACTTTACGCACATCAGCCTGCCTTTCTCTTTCACTCCTGTTTTTCGCCGCGGTTACGTAGGCTTCAACGTTTGTTTTTTGTTCCGGTGATGTAAGCTGAGAGACGAAATCATGTTCCGGAGCAAGTGTAAGAAAGGAAACACCAAAAACTGTATCAGGTCGCGTAGTAAAAACTTCTATCGCCAGTTTATCTTTCTGATCAACTTTGAACTTAAGACTACTTCCTTCACTCCTGCCAATCCAATATCGCTGCGCATCTTTTAAACTATCGCTCCATTCTATTGTGTCTAATCCATCCAGCAAACGTTGAGCGTAAGCGGTAATGCGCATGCTCCATTGCTTCATCAGCTTTCGCTCTACAGGATAACCTCCTCTTTCACTCACTCCATCTTTCACCTCATCATTCGCAAGCACTGTTCCTAAAGCAGGGCACCAGTTCACGTATGCTTCTCCCAAATAAGCAATACGGAAATTCATCAGCACATCATTTTTCTTTTGCTCATCAAACTTTTTCCATTCATCCGCGCTGAACGATTTTATTTCGTGTTCAACATCGCCTGTAAGCACAGAATTTTCTTCAGCATTGAAGCCTTCGCTTTCAAAAATTTTTATGAGTGTGTTGATGTGTTCGGTTTTATTGCTGCGCGGATTGTACCAGGAATGAAACAACTGAATAAAGATCCATTGCGTCCACTTGTAATAATCAGGATCGCTTGTTCTCACTTCCCTGTCCCAGTCAAAAGAAAAGCCAATTTTATCTAATTGTTCGCGGTAGCGTTTTATATTTTGTTCAGTTGTAACTGCGGGATGTTGCCCGGTTTGAATTGCGTATTGCTCCGCCGGTAATCCAAATGAATCATAACCCATTGGGTGCAGTACATTAAAACCGCGGTGCCGTTTATACCGGGAAACAATATCAGTCGCGATATAGCCGAGTGGATGACCTACATGCAAACCTGCGCCGGAAGGATAAGGAAACATATCCAGCACATAATATTTTGGTTTTTCAGAACTGTTTTTCGCCGCAAAAGTTTTTTTCTCAGCCCAGCGTGCCTGCCATTTTTTTTCAATATCCCTGAAATTGTAGTCCATAAATTTTCTTTAGAAAAAAGAGGAACGAATTTAGGGATTTTAGGAGGATGTTGTATAAACCAATTTAGCATGGAGATATTCAAGTCTATTCCCGGTCAGCTGTGGAATAAAAGGCAAACAAATGAATGGTTCGCGCTTTTATTGAAACTCATTTGACTTTCATTATTGTCTGATTTTGTTAATTTTGCATCTCGTTTTAAAAATGGAAAAGGAATATTTTGCCCACCCGACAGCTGTAATTGACGAAGGGTGTAAAATAGGTAAAGGAACCAAAATCTGGCATTTCTCTCATGTAATGTCGGATTGCGAGCTGGGAGAGAATTGCAACCTGGGTCAGAACGTTGTTGTATCACCCGGTGTTAAACTTGGTCGGAACGTGAAGGTGCAGAACAATGTTTCCATTTATACAGGGGTAATTTGCGGTGATGACCGAGTATGGTATTTACCAATGTTGTAAATCCGCGCAGCAATGTCAACCGCAGGGGACAATATGAAAAAACGGAAGTGAAACGCGGAGCCAGTATTGGTGCCAACGCTACCATTGTATGCGGTCATGATATTGGTGAATTCGCGTTCATTGGCGCCGGAAGTGTAGTGACCAAACACGTTCCTGATTACGCGTTGGTGGTTGGAAATCCAGCACGCCAGATTGGGTGGATGAGTGAATATGGACACAGACTGGAGTTTAGTTCAGAGGGAATTGCAGTTTGTCCAGAGTCCAAAGAAAAATACGAATTGAAAAATAACACAGTAAGAAAGATCAGTTAATTGTCAATGGAAAAGATAAAGTTCGGTGTAATAGGGCAGGGCCACATTGGTAAGCGTCACGCGGAAATGATTCGTCGTAACCCTTCATGCGAACTGGTTGCTGTCTCTGATGTTTTGCCGAAAGATAAACTTGGCCTGAACGACCTTAAAGAAAAATTTTATACTTCGCCCGAAGAGATGATTAAACATCATCCTGAGATTGAAGTTATCAATATTTGCACTCCAAACGGATTGCACTCCCAGCATTCGCTTATGGCACTTGAAGCCGGCAAACATGTGGTGTGCGAGAAACCCATGGCGCTTTCCAAACTTGACTGTGAGAAAATGATTTACAAGGCGCTTCAGGTAAACAAGCACGTGTTTTGTGTTATGCAGAATCGTTATTCTCCGCCAAGTGTTTGGTTGAAGCAGATTGTTCATGATAAAATTATCGGAGACGTTTTTATGGTTCAGCTGAATTGTTACTGGAACCGTGACGACCGTTATTATAAAAAAGGAAACTGGAAGGGAACGCAGAAACTGGATGGCGGTACACTGTTCACTCAGTTTTCACATTGGATAGATATTTTGTACTGGGTGTTTGGTGACATCACGGATATCCAGGCAAAGTTCGCGGATTTCAATCATCGTGAAAGCACTGACTTTGAAGATAGCGGACTCGTTTCCTTTAAATTTATGGATGGTGGCATGGGTTGCATCAATTATTCAACCGCGGTGTGGGATAAAAATCTTGAGAGTTCGCTTACGGTAGTGGGAAGCAAGGGAAGCATTAAAGTTGGCGGACAGTACATGGACCAGGTTGAGGTCTGCAATATTAAAGATTACCAGATGCCGGCGCTCGCGGAAACGAATCCCGCAAATGATTACGGCGCATATAAAGGTTCCGCTAATAATCACGCCATGGTAATTGAGAACGTTGTTGAGACCTTGCGGGGAAACAAAAGTGTCTCGACAAACGCGTTGGAAGGAATGAAAGTCGTTGATATTATCGAACGGATTTACGCGTTGCGACCAAAAGAATTACTTAAGAACATCACTGCCGGAAATAGTAAATAAAGTTCTAAAATACTCTGTGTATGAATACTGCTATGTACAATGACATCCTTGACAAAAAAGCGAAGATCGCGGTTATCGGTTTAGGATATGTTGGACTGCCCATTGCGCTTGCGTTCGCAAAAAGAGCGAAGGTAATTGGCTTTGACATCAATGAAGAACGTGTAAGCATGATGAAGAAAGGAATTGATCCTAGCAACGAACTTTCCAAAGAAGAATTTCGAGACGCAGATATTGTGTTTACACATAAGCTGGAAGATCTTAAAAAAGCCAGGTTTTTTATTATCGCTGTTCCTACGCCGATTGATGAGCACAATCTGCCGGATCTTAAGCCACTCATAGGAGCTTCCACCACCGTTGGTAAAGCGTTGAAAAAAGGTGATTACGTTGTTTATGAATCTACTGTTTACCCTGGATGTACCGAGGAAGATTGCATTCCGGTTCTGGAAAAAGAAAGCGGATTGAAGTTCAGGAAAGATTTTAAAGTTGGTTACTCACCTGAAAGGATAAATCCAGGTGACCGTGAGCACACCATTACAAAAATTCTGAAAGTTGTTTCGGGTTGCGATGATGAAAGTCTTGATACAATTTCTAAAGTTTATGAAATAATAGTTGAGCCAGGAACACACAAAGCGTCATCCATTAAAGTTGCTGAAGCCGCTAAAATTATTGAGAACACACAGCGCGACGTGAATATCGCTTTGATGAATGAGCTGTCAATTATTTTTTCCAGGATTGGGATAAATACTTATGATGTTCTTGAAGCAGCCGGTACCAAATGGAACTTTTTAAAGTTTTTTCCGGGGCTGGTAGGCGGTCACTGTATCGGCGTAGATCCATATTACCTGACGTATAAGGCGGAGGAATTAGGATATCATGCGAAAGTGATTAACAGCGGCCGTTATGTGAATGATTCAATGGGTGGTTATGTGGCGAAAAACTGCGTGAAGAAAATAATTGCAGCAGGCAAAAATATTTCCAAAGCGAAGGTGCTTGTAATGGGCGCTACGTTCAAGGAAGATGTGAGTGACATCCGTAATTCAAAAGTCGCGGACATCATTAAGGAATTAAAAAGTTATGGGGTGAAAGTTGAAGTTGTTGACCCGCACGCGGATTCTTCTGAGCTTAAGCACGAATATGGTTTTGGCTTAAGCAAGATCGGAAAAAAGTATGACGGAATTGTGGTCGCGGTGTCGCACAAAGAATATAAATCACTGAGTGAAAAATACTTTAAATCACTGATGTCATCGAAAGGCGTTCTTGTAGATATTAAAGGATTGTACAGGGGAAAAATCAAAGAACTCACTTACTGGAGCCTTTAAAGTTTAAAATCTTTAAAATCAAAAGCATCTCTTCCGGGATGCTTTTTTTATTATACGGAAAAACAAAAACTGAATTCTTTAAAAAAAAATCAGCAGATCGTTTTTTGGTCTGCTGATTAATTCAATTTGTTTTTTATTGTTATTCAACCGTCACGCTTTTTGCGAGGTTACGCGGCTGATCGACATTGCAACCTCTCATTACTGCAATATGGTAAGACAAAAGCTGCAATGGAATTACCGAAAGTAATGGCACCAATGATTCGTCAGTTTCGGGAATCTGTATTGTGAAATCAGCCAGCTTGCTTGCCTCGCGGTCGCCTTCTGTTACAACTGCAACAATTTTTCCTTTGCGCGCTTTTACTTCCTGCATGTTACTCACCACTTTTTCGTAGTTAGCGCCTTTTGTAGCAATGAACACAACCGGCATTTCTTCATCTATCAACGCAATAGGGCCGTGCTTCATTTCAGCCGCAGGATAGCCTTCCGCGTGAATGTAGGAGATCTCTTTTAGTTTCAACGCTCCTTCCAGCGCCACAGGAAAAGTATAGCCTCTTCCCAGATACAAAAAGTTTCTTGCGTCCTTGAATACTTCAGCAATGTATTTTATCTGGTCATTTAATTTTAAAACATTCTCCACTTTTTTAGGAATGGATTCCAGCTCATAAAGTAATTGCCTGTACCTGTTTTGCGGAAGTGTGCCTTTTTTGAACGCGATGTGCAGAGCCATCAGTGTAAGCACAGTAACCTGAGCTGTAAATGCCTTGGTAGAAGCTACGCCTATCTCTGGTCCCGCGTGTGTATAAGAACCACCCTGTGTGAAACGGGGAATGGACGAACCAACCACGTTGCAAATACCAAGTATGGTTGCGCCCTTAGATTTTGCCATTTTAATCGCTTCGAGCGTGTCTGCCGTTTCACCTGATTGTGATATTGCGATAACAATATCATCTTCGTAAATAATTGGATTACGGTAACGAAATTCGGACGCGTATTCAACTTCTACAGGAATTCGCGCAAAATCTTCGAACAGGTATTCCCCAACCAATCCGGCGTGCCAGCTTGTTCCGCAGGCCAGCATAATAATTCTTTTCGCTTTTAAGATCTTTGCTTCGTGATCTATAATTCCGCCCATTTGCACAGTTCCTTTGTCAGGATTTAACCTGCCACGCATACTGTCTTTAATGCTTCGCGGCTGCTCATAAATTTCCTTGAGCATAAAGTGATCATATCCGCCTTTTTCAATGGCCTCAAGCTCAAGCTCCAGTTCATGCACATATGGCGTGATCTCTTTATTTTTGATCGTTTTAATTTTCAGTTCTTTTCCCTGAGTAACAAAAGCAACCTCTTCATCTTCCAGGTACACAACGTTCTTGGTGAACTCAACGATCGGAGAAGCATCAGAAGCGACAAAATATTCGTTCTCCCCTATGCCAATAACCATTGGACTTCCTTTTTTTGCAGCGATAAGTTCAGATGGATTATTTTTATCCATTATCACAATCGCGTACGCGCCAACCACCTGGTTCAGAGCTGCCATCACAGCGCTGCCAAGTTTTAAATTTTCTTTCTCCTGAATATGTTCAATAAGATGCACCAGCACTTCTGTGTCAGTCTGACTCTCAAACTGGTGACCGTGTTTTAATAGATTCTCTTTTATCGCCGCGTAATTCTCAATGATTCCATTGTGGATCACTACCAGGTTTTTTTTCTGGCTTGTGTGAGGATGCGCGTTTACATCATTCGGCTCACCATGCGTTGCCCATCGTGTGTGACCAATACCGATATTGCCTTTACGATCCTGTCCTTCCGCGTGTTTTTCAAGGTCAGAAACTTTGCCTTTACACTTGTAAACATTTAATCTGTCCTTGTGAAGTAAAGCAACTCCGGCGCTGTCATAACCGCGGTATTCAAGACGATGAAGTCCCTTAACAATAATGGGATAGGCATCCCTGGTTCCAATGTATCCAACAATTCCGCACATAGTTTGGTTTAGTTTTTATAAAATTACTCATTTTTCGGGGAAAAACTGCTCAATCCGGTGATTGCAGTCTAATATCCGATTATTTGCATTTTTAATTTTTCTTAACGTGTTTTAAGGCTCTTCTTCATTCAGAAAATTAGCTGTTTTTTCCTTTTTCATTTTCTGTAAAAAAATAAAAACACCAATCACGAGAAGAATACTTAAAAAGGCGAGAGGCCATCCAACAGTAAAACCAATATCCCCGGATTTTTTATTCAAGGGATTTAAATCAATATTTTCCTTCGTGAAAAAAGAGATCAGAACAATTGTTGCATTATTCAGGAAATGCGCGATAAAGCTCACCCAGATATTTCCGGTGAAGAAAAACAGGTAACCTAATACTGCGCCCAGAAACATGCGGGGTAAAAATCCATAAAACTGTATATGAAAGGCGCTGAAAAGAATTGCCGTGATCCAGATTGCAACATGAGGATTTATTTTTGATTCGGTCAATGTTTTTTGCAGGGTCGCGCGAAAGAATATTTCTTCAGTAAACGCGGCCATAAAACCCATAATAAATAAATTCATGATCAAGCCCTGCGTGCTTTTGTCATTCACCAGGATCTCTGAAAGGGAATTAGCTTTTGTTTCGGCGTTTTTCATCCATTTTTCAATTTCAGGAGCAATGGATGAAAGATCAAAGGAAGCGTTGAGTTTTCCGAGCCAGTCAACTGCAGGCAAGGCGAATATTATTACAAAAATTGCCGAGAGCGCCCACAGCGGATGGATTTTTTTATTGAGAGTGAGAAAGGAAAGATTATCGCGACGGATCAGAAAAACATCAAAGGCAACCGGCAAAAGAAAAACCAATACAGCTGATAAAAGCATGGAGGAACGCAAGTCATTAGGAGAGTAAGTAATATTTGCGTCGGCAAGATTCTGACTCATCACATTTAGCGAAGCTATAGTCGATAACCAGGCGATAAGAAAAAGTACTTGTACCCAGGCGGGGGCGCCTTTTCTGTTTTGTAAATGATCAGTCATTCAATAACATTTAATTCCGGAATTACACTTAATAAAAATGTATAATCGAAAAGGTGAAATTATCTTATGCGAAAGCATGTTTGTATCTTTGCAAAGATACCATATAAGGTATTGCCGGGAAGATTAATTTTTAAAAATTGGTTAAGATACGTGACATAGAGTTGGGAGAATTTCCACTGCTGCTCGCTCCGATGGAGGATGTAAGTGATCCGCCGTTTCGTTATGTGTGCAAGCAGAACGGAGCCGACCTAATGTATACAGAATTTATTTCGAGTGAAGGTTTGATCCGCGACGCGATCAAGAGCAAGAAAAAGCTTGACATATTCGATTACGAGCGTCCCGTTGGAATACAGATTTTCGGCGGGGATGAAGAAGCCATGGCCATGTCGGCAAAAATTGTTGACGCTACGCAGCCGGATCTTCTCGATATTAATTTCGGATGTCCCGTAAAAAAAGTTGTGTGTAAAGGCGCCGGCGCCGGAGTTCTGAAAGATATTGACTTAATGGTTCGTCTTACGAAAGCAGTAATCAGATCGACATCGTTACCGGTAACAATTAAAACCCGGCTTGGTTGGGATGATAATACAAAAAACATTGTTGAAGTAGCCGAACGGATGCAGGATATTGGTGTTGCCGCCATCAGCATTCATGGAAGAACCCGTGTTCAGATGTATAAAGGAAACGCAGATCGGACATTGATAGGAGAAGTGAAGAATAATTCGAGGATAAGAATTCCAGTTTTTGGTAATGGAGATATTGATTCACCGGAGAAAGCGCAGGAGATGAAAAATAAATTTGGTGTGGATGGAATAATGATAGGGCGTGCTGCAATTGGCAATCCGTGGTTTTTTAATGAAGTGAAACATTTTTTCAAAACAGGAGTGCATTTGTTGCCGCCAACTCTTACGCAGCGCGTTGAGGTGTGTAAAACACATCTTTTAAAATCCTGCGAGTGGAAGGGAGAACGACTCGGTATAATTGAGATGCGCAGACACTACACCAATTATTTTAAGGGGATGGAAAATTTTAAACAGACCAGGCTTAAACTAGTAACAACTGATTCTCTGGAGGAAATATTAGAAACTCTTTCCCGAATTGCAGATAATTACGCGGTACACATTGCGTGATCCTTTTAAATTCCTATACGTCTTTTTACAGACGCAAAAAAATCTACAGCTCTTTTCTGTCAATTCTGTTGATAATATATGACACTGTTCATAAGTTCTTGGGGCTAAATCGTTTAGAAATACTGTTAAAATTAGGTGGAACCACCTAGAGAAAACTCTTTTTCCTATCTTTAATCTGCAAAAGTCAAGTGGAGGGGAGCTTAGAGTTGCTGGGGGATTTTGCCAATGCTAAACCAATAGTTTTCGAACATGAAAAACATTGTCCTCCCCAAATTAAATTCAGTATTGTGCGGACCTTATTATCAAGGAGTTTTTCCGCCGGAGTTTTTCCCAGTTAATTACCATTTAAATTTTATTTAAACATGACACCAGGTGCCTGCAAAAAGGCAATTCTCATTTCAGGATTGCTTTTATTTTCTGTCTTTTTTCATGCGCAAACCGTTCCTGTTCCGCTTACGACAGAAGAACTCGATTCGCGTGTAAAACTTCATTACACGGAACTTGATCTGAATAAAATAAAACTTGTTGCGCCGTACAAACTGGAGCAACTGAATTTCCAATACACTTCTTCCTTTCAGATTATCAATCAAAAGGGAAATGCAATAAAATATGATGCAAAGAAGTTTGATGTTTACGCTTACGAGCGTTTCCGGAAAGAAGATCAGCGAGTAACATTTACATTAACGCGGGATGGTGATGCAGTTGAATTGCTGTCTCGTAAAGAACTTCAGGCCATCTACAAAAAAATCCAGGATAAATACCAAAGCGCAAAATGAAAAAACTTTACTTCCTCCTCGTTTTTTTTATCTGCCTTTCAGGCGGATCCGGTTTATACTCCCAGACAAATATGGGAACTGGAACACTGACACAATGTGGCGGCACCTACCTCGATCCAGGAGGAACCGGGTTGTATCCCAATAGTGCGAATTACACGCAAACAATATGCGCTACAGCTGGTTCGTGCATCACACTTCAGTTCACTTCCTTTCAGCTTGAAAGCGGATGGGACTATCTCTACGTTTACAATGGATCTTCAACTGCAAGCCCCCAGGTTGCGGGAAGTCCGTTTACGGGATCAACCATCCCCCCGCAGATTACTGCTACAACCGGATGTCTGACTTTGGTTTTTACTTCTGACGCCATAATCAATCAGGCAGGATGGACCGCGAATCTTATTTGTAATCCTTGCGGCGCCCCACCACCGCCACCTCCTGGCGTTGTAACTGCGGGTGATTGTTCTTCTGCTGTAAACCTGTGTACAAACAGCTCTTTCCAGATTGACCCTAACGGTTCCGGAAACGTTGTTGAGTTTACATCAGGCACCGTTTCAAATCCAAGTACAAACCCACAAGGTGTAAACTCAGGATGTCTGCTTTCAGGAGAATTGAACAGCACCTGGATGATTGTGAATATAGCTACATCCGGTACCCTTCAGTTCTCATTAGGTGTAGCACAGACATCAAATTGTTATGACTGGATCATGTGGCCATATAGTGCAACTGCCTGTCAAAATATTATCAACAATACCTTACCGCCTGTCTCGTGTAACTGGAATGCCACGTGTACCGGTTTTACAGGAATGGCGAATCCATTGCCGGCCGGAGGTAATGCCGGAGATTTTCAGCCGCCTCTAAACGTCACGTGCGGACAGCAATATCTTATATGTCTTTCTAACTATAGTTCAGCTACTACATCTGTTCCCGTCAACTTTTTTGGTACGGCAACAGTGGCCTGTTCAACATTTGTTCCGATAACAGTAAACTCGGCTACTGTTTGTCCCGGCGCATCGGCTACGCTTACAGCAAATGGTGGTAACTCATATTCATGGAATATTGGTGCAACTACACAATCCATTACAGTGTCGCCGGCAGCTACTACAACCTACACCGTAACTGGAACCGGTAATTGCGGAACCGGTACAGCTACGGCAACGGTAACGGTTCTTCCTCCGGGCAGCGCCGGATGTTCGTGCACCGCTACTGCAACTAACACTGGACCTTATTGCCAGGGTCAGACTATACAACTGAATGCAACCGGTGGAGGGACCTATTCATGGAGCGGTCCCGGCGGATTTACATCGACTTTGCAAAATCCTACCAGACCGGGCGCTACTCCTGCAATGAGTGGGA
>CBIHPU010000073.1:0-10565 GCA_966211935.1 uncultured bacterium
TCGGTTGTAAGCGTACTGCTTGAACTGATGATAATATGCTTTTCCGCTTTTGTAGGCTGAACACTTAATTCATAAGTTTCATCTGCTTCTTCAAACACAAGCGTATCGTTCTTTATGTCATCTCCCAATTTATGTTTGTAAACTCTGTAGGGACGCAACGTTGTTTCATCATTCACCACATAAAAAATGGTTTTATTGTCTTTTGCCCACGCGACATCTCCGCTGACGGGATAAATTCTGTCAGGCATGATCTCACCTGTTGCAAGATTCTTTAAAAATAGCGTGTTTTGTTTACGACCAACGTTATCGGTACAGAAAGCCGCGATTCTGTTATCAGGACTGATTTCGAAATCTGTAAGGACAAAATACTCCTGACCCGCTGCCATTTCATTCACATCAAACAAAATTTCTTCAAGTGCCTCCATCGTTCCTTTTTTACGACACTCAACCGCATATTCATCACCTGGTTCGTAGCGTGAATAATACCAGTAGTTGTTTTCAAAATAAGGAACCGACATATCTTTCTCTTTGACGCGATTTTTCATCTCTGTAAAAAGCTGTTCGCGAAAATCTTTCAGCGGAGCCAATACTTTCTCCAGGTAATTATTTTCCGCTTCAATATGACTGAGCACCTCCGGGTTGTTGCGTTTATTTAGCCAATAATAATCGTCAATCCGTTTGTCTCCGAATTTGATTAACTCCACCGGTTCCTTTCGCGGCTTTGGTGGATCAATAACCTTTTGAGAGGGAATAACTTTATTAAGCAGCATAATTGAAATATTTTTTAGAAACAAAACTCAGACACAAAAGCCATACAAAATACTTTCCTTAACTATTAATTCCGGGAATGAGGAAAAGTGAGGTGGGAAATAAAAAAAACAAAAAGAACGATGGATTTTTTTCCACACCAAAACGGCAGCAGAATTGACAAAACAGGTATAATTTTTTAGATTTTTGTTTCAATGAGTTTAAAAAGATCATGTCACAAAATAATTATCAGAAAGTAGCCTTCAGAACCCCGGGAAAAAGCAGTTTTCATCAGGCAGTCACCACAGAGGTAGAAAACTTTTTAAAAGCCAATAAGATTTCACCCTATGCAAATGGAGCGATGTGGTTTAAAACAGCAATTATGCTGTTATTGTTCTATACACCTTACTCAATAATTATTTCAGGCGCGGCCGACGATAATTTGTGGTTATTTTATTTCCTGTGGTTTTTCATGGGACTGGGAATGGTGGGAATAGGCACCTGCATAATTCACGACGCACACCATGGTTCTTATTCTTCAAACAAAAAAATCAACACGGGTATTGGTTATGTACTGGAAGCAGTTGGCGGGTTTGCAGTGACCTGGAAAATACAACACAACTATCTTCATCACATCTTCACCAATGTAAAGGACCATGACGAAGACATTGATGTTAAGAATTTACTTAGAATGTCTCCAAAACAACCAAGAAAAAGTTTTCACCGTTATCAGCATCTCTATTTCTGGACGCTTTATATGCTGCTTACTTTACATTGGATGACAATAAAAGATTTTACCCAGGCAATACGATATCATCGATATTCACTTTTAAAACGTTATGATACTAACCTCGTAAAAACTTTGCTGTCAATTTCAATCTTTAAAATAATCTATTATGGTTATATCATGGCGCTGCCCATCTACCTTAACAATGTTGAATGGTATCATGTAGTAAGTGGCTTTCTGATCATGCATGCAATTGCAGGATTGATGTTGTCTTTCATTTTCCAACTTGCGCACATTGTTGAATCCTCAGACTTCAGAGAACCTGAGAACGAAGACGGAAAAATGATCATTAATGAAAGCTGGGCAGTGCATGAAGTGAAAAATACATGCAACTTCGCTCCCAACAAACGTTTATTGACATGGTACCTGGGTGGATTGAATTACCAGATAGAACATCATTTATTCGCGGGAATATGTCACGTTCATTATCCTAGACTAGCGCCTGTAGTAAAATCTGTTGTTACCAGATACGGTTTGCCTTATAACGAAACCTCCAGTTTACCATCGGCGATAAGATCACACATCAGGATGCTGAAAAAACTGGGACGCGAGTAATTTTTATTTTGATATTTTGTCTCTTCCGTAAATATCATCACGAAAATTGAGATTTCCATTATCATCTACCCACGCGGTAAAATACTGAACGTATACGGGAATTATCTCACTAAGATCCACTCTTGCTGTTTTGCCGGTGGATAAAACACTATCGATCTTCGCGTAGCTCCATCCATTTTCTTTTTGCAAAAGATATAACGCAAGGTCCTTAGCTTTTTCAACACGTATGCAACCCGAACTAAATGCAGGTACTGCGGCTTCAAATAACTCACGCGAAGGGGTGTCGTGTAAATAAACCCTGAATTTATTGGGAAACATGAATTTCATTTTTCCAAGAGCGTTGGATTCGCCGGGACTTTGAATGAAAATATATTTTAAATTTTCAATATTTACCGTTGTCCAGTCGATTGTATCCGCATCAACTTTCCGCCTTGTGCCGGAACTGTCTCTGTAAAAAACTTCCATCCTGTTTCTTGCCAGGTAAGTTGGATCCTCCAATATTTGCGGCATGATATCCAGTTTTGCAATGCCGGGCGGGACGTGCCAAGATGGATTAAACTCAATGTAGGAAATAGCCGACTTAAAAACAGGCGTGCGACGGGTTGGTCTCCAAACATTGGTGCGAATACTTAAAAATACGTAATAATTTAAAAATACAAACAGCTTACACGCCGCTACATTTACCAAAATATATTTTGTTTCAGATTTCACACTGTCAAATTCCCGCCACCTTTCAATGTTCACTTTCAATTGATTTATTCTTTTATCGATACTTGTGTTTAACACCCGTAAAGTTGCCGCACCAACTTTTCCGTCTGCGGGCAAACCGTGTCGTTCCTGAAAATATTTTACCGCGTTTTCCAGCGCCACGTCGAAAGAGTCAGATCTCAGTATTTTATTTTCTTTAAAATCACCAGTGAGAATAAGCTGACTTCGCAAATAAACAATCTTTTCGTCAGTATCACCGGACTGCAATGTATCACCGGCTTTTATTTTGGTCCATTTTCCTGAGTGTTTAATTGCAAGATACTGTATCAGAAATTTACCCAGCAATCCAGCTTGCAGAGATGAATGTTTATCGGGATGTTTTGCCGCACTAAAAAAAAGCATGAAAACAATAACTGATCCCAGGAAATTTCTCCAGAATTTACAACTGATCGCGAACCATTCCATTTAAATCAGCAATAAAAATTTCCACATTACAAATCACCTCTAAGAAATAACAAAAAGCCGCAAAGTCAAATGAGCAATAAACTTCACGGTAATGATGAAAAATAATTTCCGAATTACGTAAGCCTCACTTGCTTATAAACAATAAAAATAAATATTGAGAACAGACACCTGAATGCATGATGATGCTCATGTTTAAAGTATAGGTTGGCAGATATATTTGTATTGTTGAAACATTAAAGAACTAACCCCGTAAGGTTAGACCAGCATTTGGAAGCGATTTGTAAAGCCAGCCCCGTAAGGTTGGTTTTCGCTTTTATATCCGTGCTGTTCCTTCATTCGTTTTCCGGATGATTACAAAAATGATGACACTTAAAATCGCAGCAAAGTAACACCATACAGAAATTACATGGTCCCTGAAAAATAACCCGCTGATCAAAAGAGAAAGCAGAATTCCAATCCCAAGCATTTTCATCCAGATTCCCTGTCGCGAAACCAACATGGGTAAAACAGTAGCGGAAACATAGAAGATACCGCTGAACCATTTATAATCGTTATGCGGAAAGTCCAGCTGATAAAAAATATGGTTATCTGCGAAGTATGAGTTTACCGGATAATTGACAAGGCAAAAGAAAAGATAGGCTGAAACCAGTGCACCCGTGATTAAAAAAATTTTTAAAATTTTCTTTGCCGTCTGTTTTCTCTCCAGTAATAAAATTGAAAAAGGTATCCATACAGGCCAGACAACCTGGGCAAAAACAACGAAAGCGTAAGTGAAAACATTGGACAGATGTGAAAGTTCGGAATTACTGAACGAGCGCCATAAGAAACCTTCGCTTATTTGTTGCAGTGAAAAGATCAGTGGAATAGCAGCGAACGGTAATTGCTTTACATTATTTGTTTTCCTTACAGCAGCAACACCGGTAACCATTAATGCGGCACCGGCTATAAAACTTGCATTAGATGAAAAACACATGAAGCTCCTCCTTTGATTTTAAATAAATTTCAAAGGAGTTCAACCGTGAAACGCGGTGATAGCTGATTTGAAAAAAGAACGATTACTTTTCAGTAAGAAAAAAATTCAAGCCACCTGTCCGCTGTTACCTGAATAACAAGGAAAGAAATACTCATGAAGCGTCCGATCATAATAGAAGTGCTGTATTTCCATGCAAGCTTCGACTAATTTTTATAACTGCATCTTCCCCCGAAAGGGGAAATATCAAAGCAATATTTCCTCTTCAGAATAAGGGACAGCTAATTTTTGCCGGATAACCTCACCGACCAATAATGCGGCGGGATAAGTAAGCTCCTCTTCAGTTTGCGCGTGTAAAATCAGCTT
Source organism: uncultured bacterium (assembly GCA_966211935.1). Lineage (GTDB taxonomy): Bacteria > Bacteroidota > Bacteroidia > B-17B0 > Aurantibacillaceae > AM-1111. The sequence goes on from CBIHPU010000073.1 coordinate 4,599, forward strand.
CTCCACAAATTCCACTACGTCCTTGTGATTTTCAGCGGCCGCATGCTCCTTCAACTTTTCGGCGGATTTTCTTATCTCCGCGTGTTCAAGTATCATATCAGGTAGCTCCGCTTTTAGCCTGTCAGTCAATTCAAGCACTTCCTTCATTTCAGAATTGATTTTGCCGTTTGCAACTGTCGCGATCAGCGCGAGTGGAGGCAAAACAAATTTTTCTTCTTTTTCAAAATGAGGATGCATCAGTTCCGCCAGCTCTTTAGCCGCTTCTCCTGTTTTACCAGTAAGTTTTGTGGCGTTATTTAATGTTACATGCAATTCTTCGTGTTCCGACTTAAGTGATTGCGGTGTTTTAAGCTCCATAATTTTATCTTTTAATGTTCAGTAACTGCTAAAAGTAAAATAACAACGAATCGAAGCAAATGAGAGTGATCAATAAATCAAATGATGGGAATTAAAAGCAAAAATTATTTCCTGATCATACCGAAACGTTTATTTTTCTCAGCTTTACTGATGAAGTTCTTTAATGCAGCACGGAAAAGTTTTGTCCCATGTTTTCTGACTGCTTCGATATATGCGATCCGGATCCGTTTATAGCTTTGTGGCATTTTCTGAAAATTACTTAGTGCTTCAGGGTTCTTTTTTAATGCCCTCAGAATGTAATCGGGCACAACAAGTTTTGAATTCTTTCTGATCTTCGCGGGATCAAAAGCATGCTCAACAGCTTTTAATCCCGCCCTGGTCATTTTTTTTTGCTTGATTAACTTCTTTATGCGTTCAATATTTGAAGGTGAAAGTACGCTCGTTTTCTTACGGGGAGTAAAACGCTGCGCAAATCTTTGTTCATCAATTGATTTAGCAGTACTGTCGATCCACCCATAACAAAGCGCCTCTTCAACCGCAGCATCGTAAGCAATGCGAGCCTTACCACTCGCCTTTTTATAATAGATCAACCAAATCTCTTTTTCTTTTTTATAATTCTTTCTAAGCCATGCCCGCCAGGATCTTCGGTTAGTAACATATAAGGTTTTTCCAATTTTCATAAGCGAAAAGATCCAAAAACAAATTATGTAAACAAATTCAAACCAGCAAAAAAGATAAAACAAAAAAAATTCTGAAAAACCAACAATACCGGCACAATTACAACATAACAATATGATCTCAATCATATAAAATTATATTCCTGATCATTAACCGCCCAATTCAAGATCAGGATCTTTACTCGCGGGTTACAATAAACAATGCAAAATCAAACAGATTCAAATTGATGATTCGCATTCTTTTTTGATCACTCAGGCACAGGTAATTTTGCCGGATAATATTGCGTGAAACTAATGTTCCTGAAAATAATATTGTGAAACAATTATTTGTCATATTAATCACGGTTGGAATTCTTCTTCAGTCTTTCAGCAAGGTTTTTATTCTCTGTAATTTTCAGGCAAACCGCGATTATATTTCAAAAAATCTCTGCGTTAAAAAGGAAATTAAGAACAATACATGTAACGGAAAATGTCACCTCAAAAAACAATTGAAAGAAGATGAGAAAAAAGAAAAAGCGCCTGCAGGCTTTTTAAAAGACTTAAGCGAAGTCCTTTATTTAGGAAACAATAGTTTGCCACTAAATTTAAATACTGTTGAAGCTACAGAAACTGTACATCCGCCATATAAAAGCGGCGATCTGAATTCACTTTCTCTTATCATTTTTCATCCTCCAAAATTATAATCTGAATAGTGTGACCGCAATTCATAAACCGCGCGGTCTTTTTCTTATTGATTCACATTTAGATTGATCCCACAATGAAAAAATTACATTGTCTGGCGGCGTTATTATCATTAACGCTTGCCGGTCCTTTCCTCGCGCAAAATAATATCGCGGGAAAAATTTACGATTCCAATACAAAGGAGCCGCTTTATGGAGTAGCGGTGGTTGTTCCGAATACCAATATCGGAACTTTAAGTAACATCAACGGAAATTTTACACTCAGCACCGATATGCAGATCGATAGCGTTGAAGTGCATTACATGGGTTACAAAACAGAAAAAATAAACGCTGAAAAAAATCTTACTATTAAACTTACACCCGCAATAACAAATATGCAGGAAGCGGTTGTTACAGGCAGCCGCGAAAGCCAGTCAAGAGCCGATGTGCCAATGGCGATAAGCAAACTTTCATCGTCAATAATTAACGACACCAAAGCGGTATTGCTACCGGAACTGCTTAACAAAGTATCCGGTGTTGTTATGCTTAACCTCAACAACGAACAGCATGGAATGGGGATACGTCAACCCATGGGAACAAGTAATTATTTTTTATATATGGAAGACGGAATTCCAATGCGCCCAATGGGTGTATTCAATCACAACGCGCTCATTGAAATGAATATGTTTTCCATTTCAAGTGTAGAAGTGGTGAAGGGACCTGCATCTTCATTATACGGACCTGAAGCGGTTGGCGGAGCAATAAATTTTATCACACAAAAACCAACTGCTGTGTTTACTGCGAAAGCGGGAATACAAATGGATAATTTCGGATACAAACGGATACAATATGGAAGTGGCGGAATGATCACCAAAAAACTTGGTTATTATGTTGGAGGTTATTACGCATTGCAGCGCGATAGCTGGATGAGCAATTCCGATTACGATAAAAACTCCGTTAACCTGAGGTTTGATTATTCTCTGACCAACAGAACAAAACTAATTCTCGCGGGATCTTTTAATGATTACTATTCTCATACGGGAGGCAGTGTTGACAGTATAGCATTCTATTCGCGTCAGTATCTCGGCACAACAGATTTTACCTACCGAAAAGTCCGTTCACTGAGAACACGTTTATCGTTTGAGCATAAATGGAACGAAAACAATAATACCGCGTTGCATTTTTTCTACCGCGACAATTCAATAGGGCAAAATCCAGCATATGGAATCAAATGGATCACCGGTAAAACAACTGCAACAGGACAGATCAATGAAAATACATTGAGCAGCCGCGGATTTATTCTGCAGCATGGAACAGAAATTAAACCCATAAAAACTAAATTGATCGGTGGAGTCAGTCTCGATAATTCACCTAACAGTTATAGAGCGCATCAGCTTGATCTTTACGCGCAGCTACGCCCGGGCGGACTTTCTGTTGAAAAATACACTATCGCGCAGGAGAGACCAGATATTAAATTAGCCGACTACAATGCAGTTATATTGAATTATGCAGCTTACGCGCAGGCTGAAATAAAACCGCTTAAAAAACTTACAATAACATTAGGCGGACGTTATGATGTGATGTCATTTGAGTACGAGAATTATCTTGACAATTCATCCGGATCAAAGTCTTTCGAACAGTTCTCTCCAAAAGCCGGCGCTACATATAAAATAACAGATAATTGCGGCGTGTATACTAATTATGCACTTGGATTTTCGCCTCCCGGTCTCACCTCCATCTTCCTTAAAAAACCAAACACTAATCCACCAGAGTTTTATTACAATCTTACACCTGCACAATTTACAAACTATGAAGTTGGTGGATGGATAAGTTTATTAAAAAATAAAATGGATTTAGACGTTGCGATTTACCAACTCCTCGGAAGAAACGAATTACTCAACATACGTCAACCAGACAATTCTACGGATTATCAAAGTGCGGGTAAAACAACGCACAAGGGAGTTGAGTACGGAATCAGGTACAGACCAACATCAGAATTATCCATTCGTTTCAGCGGCACAAATGCAATTCATCGCTTTGATGAATTCACCTTAAGTACAAAAAGCAGCGACCTTGTGAAAAACGTTGACGGAAAAATTATGCCTTCCGCTCCGTCATGGATCGCGAACAGCGAGATAATTTACAAACCAAAATTTGTAAGAGGTTTAAGAGTTGGAATTGAATGGCAGCACATGAGCGCGTGGTACCAGGACCAGGTGAACAATGTAAAATATGAAGACAAAGGTGTCTTTGGTTTGAAAGGAATAAGCGTACTGAATTTTCGCGCGGGTTACGAATGGAAAGGAATTGAAATTTTTTCCAGCATCATGAACCTGACAGATGAACTGTATGCGTTCAATGCTACGCGCGGCAATTACTCAACCAGCAGAACAACCTTTACTCCTGCCCCACCCAGAACTTTTGTAGTTGGATTACAATATAATTTCACCGGAAAAAATGAGAACAGTAAATAAAATATTATTTGTTGCAGGTTGCACGATGTTTTTTATCTCGTGCAGTAATCTTCCTGGTGACACAGCAGATCAGAATCACAGCAGAGCTTCAGCTGGTTCCATTTTAAATTCAAGTTGTGCATATCTTACAAAAGACAACAATGCAAATCCCGTTATGAGCTGGGTGAAGGAGATAAACGATTCTGTCGCTGTAATGTGTTATTCGGTTTCATCGGACAATGGAAAAAGATTTGGAAACGTAATTGAAGTGAAGCCAAGCACAAATGTTCATCCGCACGCGGAGAATCTCCCGAAAATAATTTTCAAACCGAGCGGTGAGATCATTGCGATGTGGGGAGCGAGTAATCCAACACCGAACAGCAAATACTCTGGACTGGTTTATTATGCTCAGTCATTTGACAATGGAAAAAACTGGTCGGAAGCAATTGCATTAGTAAAGGATACAAGTGCATACGATCAGCGATACTTTGACATGGAACTTTTACCGAATGGAGAAGTGATGGCAATATGGCTGGACAACCGCGGACCAAAAGAACGGGAGGGTTCGACTTTATTCTGTGCGGTTACAGAAGGCAATAACGGATTTATAAATGAAAGAGCTATTGGTGAAACCTGTTGTCCATGCTGCAGAACGGATTTGTTCATTGATCGCAACGGCGGAATTCACGCATCCTATCGTGATATTATCAATGATTCGATCAGAGATATGGTGCAGCTTGTTTCTAATGATGGAGGAAAGACATTTGTTCCACCAGTAAGAATAAGCGAAGACAACTGGGTGATCAACGGATGTCCGCATACAGGTCCAACGCAGGCGGAGAATTCTAATGGAATGCATTTCGCCTGGTACACAATGGGAGGAGGAGAAGGAGTTTATTATTGTTCATCAAAAGATCTTGGAAAAACATTTTCCGGACGTGATACAGTAAGCAACAAACCATCTGCGAAACATCCACAGATAATAACAATGCCGGATGACATTATCGTAATTGTCTGGGATGAAACAGTAAAGAAAGGAGAAGAAGCGTTTTCAAGAATTGGATTGCAGTTAAGAGATCCGAACGGGAAAGTAATTTCTTCGACATTCATATCTGAAGATAACGCGGTATCAGAATATGCGGTTGTAAGAGCAGTGGATGAAAAAAATGTGCTGGTTGCGTTTACACAAAAACAGGAGAAGAAAAAGAAAGTGATTTATAAGATCATTCCGCTTACCGGAGGTGCGTTGTAATAAAAAGGAAGTCCTTATGTTAGTAAGGATTTCCTTCTTTTAAGTTATCCCGCAATGGTAACTCCGATAAGTTTTCCAATGCCAAAAGTGATTGCAGCGGCCATAATTCCAAACGCTACTTGTCTGAACCCGGAGAACCAGATACTTTTTCCGGTGAACAATGTAATTGCAGAACCGATAAAAAATAATCCGATTGCACTAAAGCCCGCGCTTAATAAAACCGCGTTCAACCCACTTGTAAAAAAGAAAGGAATTACTGGAATGATCGCCCCGAAGGCAAAAAGGAAGAACGAAGTCAGTGCCGCTTCCATTGCTGAACCTTTTAAATCTTCCGCGTTAATGCCCAACTCCTCCTTCACAAGAATTTCGTGCGCCTGGTCTTTGTTGGAAATAATATCTTTTGCCATCCGCGTTGCCTGTTCCTCAGGAATTCCTTTTGTTATGTAGATAAGCGCGAGCTCCTTTTCTTCTCCTTCGGGATTTGTTTCAAGCTCCTCCATTTCCAACTGCATCTGGTTCTCAAAAAGCTCCTGCGAACTTTTCACGGAGATCCATTCACCTAAAGCCAT